>JBDSLX010000071.1:0-13434 GCA_039916145.1 Verrucomicrobiota bacterium
TTGAAAGGAAGTTTTGGAGAAGACCAATACTTGCGACGATTTTGGAATATCTAATTTTTTCAGGACGGAATCTAAAAAGCCATGTTCGGAATTGTAGTTGAGTTTTGCTTCGCCTTTTTCGATGGCTTGTTGCAAACGGGTGACCGGGTCGTCAGGCGTCAGTTTGTTGTAATTCAAAGAGCCTTCGTCGAAAGGCATCAGATGCGTCGCGCCCTGAAAATCGCCATCCGATCGAGCGTTGAAAGACAGAAAGACCAATACAACCAAAAAATAAAAAGTGGGGAATCGGTGAGGTCTTAATTGTTTCAAAATAGATGTTCGCGTGAATCAGCCTTTAACTTCAGCTTACAATTTGTTTTCCTAAGGCGCGGGAACTATAAACCAATTTCGCATTTTCTCCAGCGGAAGAGAAAACCGACCTTTTTTGCGGGAATTCGACGAATATTCGGTGAAAAATTAGAAGTTGCCATGCCCTTTCGCTCTGGTAAGTTCCACAGCCCTTTCAGAGCGCGGTTTGCCACGTTGGGAAGGAAACGGCCTCAAATCTGTCTTCGTGTGAAGTCGGGCGGCCACAATAACATTAAACTCAATCCCGTTTTCCGCGGGATGGCTCAGGAATAATTTCCGGGTCTTTAACAAAAGGAAATATGATCAGTATTGGCGTAAAAGAATTATTGGATGCTGGCGTTCATTTCGGACACCAGACAAAGCGTTGGAACCCGAAGATGAAGCCTTTCATTTTCGATGCCCGTAACGGGATTCACATCATCGACCTCAGCAAGACTCTGACACAACTCGAAAAGGCTTGCGAATTTTTGACCCAGACCATCAGCAAAGGCGGAAATATTTTGTTCGTTGGAACAAAAAAACAGGCGCAGGAAGCGATCAAGGAATCGGCTAAATCCTGTGGACAACTTTACATTACGGAACGTTGGCTCGGCGGCACGCTGACCAATTATCAAACGGTCAAAAGATCCATCGCTCGCATGAAACAAATCGAGAAGATGGAATCGGACGGCAGCATCAATCAATACGGCAAACAGGAACAGGCCGTTTATCGTCGTGAGGCCGCTCGTCTTTTCAAAAACCTCGATGGTATTCGGGTGATGGACAAATATCCGTCGGCCATGTTCGTCGTCGATATCAAACGCGAGCACAACGCGATTGCCGAAGCGCGTCGATTGAAAATCCCCATCGTCGCGATTGTGGATACGAATTGTAATCCTGACCTCATTGATTATCCGATTGCCGCAAACGACGACGCGATTCGCTCTGTGCGCGTCATTTTGGCGACAGTCGTTCAGACGATCATTCAAGCGAAAGCAGAATTCGATTCGAAGCACGCTCGCCGTAAAACAGAAGAAGCGGCTGCGAAAGAAGCAAAAGAAACAGCAGCGGCGGCTCCCGCTCCCGCACCAACAGAAGCTCCGGCTGAAACTGCGGTTCCGGCTTAAGGTATTCTTCGGAACGCGGGCGGAAATTATTTTCTCTCGCGTTCCTTTTTCTCACTCAACTCTCAACTTAGAACTCTCAACAATATTATGGCTGAAATTACTGCTGCATCAGTTGGCAAGCTCCGCGAAATGACTAATGCGGGCTTGATGGATTGCAAAAAGGCGCTTGCTGAAGCTCAGGGCGACATGGATGTCGCTGTTGATCTTTTGCGAAAACGCGGAGCCGCTTCTGCTGCTAAGAAGTCATCTCGCGACGCCAACGAAGGTGTCATCGCCCAACACATCCAACCCGGCGCAAAAGTCGGTGTCATCGTTGAAATAAATTGTGAAACTGATTTCGTCGCGCGCAACGAAACTTTTCGTGCCTTCTGCGATGAAGTCGCGAAAAAGCTCGCTGCCAATCCTGCGGTTGATTTGGAAGCGGACCGCACCGCACAGGTCGGAAAAATCGGCGAGAACATCAAGATTTCACGATTCCATCGATTGGAAGTCAGCGGCAATGGTTTGGTCGCGGCCTACATTCACACCGGCGCAAAAGTCGGCGTGCTGGTGGAAGTCGGCGCAGGCAAAGAGCAAACGGTGGCGAGCGAAGATTTTAAACAAGTCGTCCGGGACATCACCTTGCAAATTGCTGCCGGGCATCCCTCGGCCGTTTCCCGCGAGCAACTCGATCCGGCAGTGATTGCGAAGGAAAAAGACATTGCCGCTGAACAGGTAAAAGACAAGCCGCCGCAAGCCATCGCCAAAATCATCGAAGGCAAGTTGGAAAAATTTTACCAGACCAATTGTTTGCTCGATCAAGGTTTCGTCAAAAAGAATTCCGAAGTCAGCGTCCGCGAGCACGTCGCAGGAGTTGCAAAACAACTTGGGGACGAGATTACGATTCGTCGTTTCGTTCGTTTCCAAATCGGCGAAGCGGCAGCGGCATGATCCGCTAATCACGCTAATCACGCGAATAAATGTAGCGGCGGTCTTATGACCGCCGCTTTTTATTGTCCACGCTTCGCGTTATTGACGGATAACTTTCGAGCTTTGATTGACGATGGCTTAAACGCTTGTTACAAACTGCCCGTCCCTTACAGGATTTCGATTTTCAATTTCATGAAAAAAACCGCTCAGCCAAAATATCGTCGCATCTTGCTCAAACTTAGCGGGGAAGCTCTGGGCGGGGAGGCGGGTTTTGGAATTGATCCCGAATCGGTGCGGAGCATGGCGCAGCAAATTCGCGAAGTACGAGAGCTTGGCGTCCAGGTGGTCGTTGTGATTGGTGGCGGAAATATTTTTCGCGGTCTGGCCGGAAGCGAGCGCGGCATCGAACGGGCCACCGGCGATTACATGGGAATGCTGGCAACAGTGATCAATTCTCTGGCTTTGCAGGATGCTTTGGAAAAAGACGGCGTTGCGACGCGAGTGCAAACCGCGATTACGATGTGGCAAGTGGCTGAGCCTTTCATTCGTCGCCGCGCCGTTCGTCATTTGGAAAAAGATCGCGTGGTGATATTTGGAGCGGGAACTGGCAATCCCTATTTCTCAACCGACACCGCCGCCGCGCTGCGCGCAAATGAAATGAATGCCGAAGTGATTTTGAAAGCGACAAAGGTCGATGGTATTTACGACAAAGACCCGAAGAAAAACTCCAACGCCAAACGCTTCACGCAAATTAGTTATCTCGATGCCTTGAAGAAACAATTGAAGGTGATGGACTCGACGGCCTTTTCCCTCTGCATGGATAACAAAATGCCAATCATCGTTTTTGATTTGTTTAAACCGCACAATTTGAAGAAGGTCATACTCGGTGAAAAAGTGGGGACGTTGGTGACGGGCTAGAAAGCGGCGGTGGATTAGCACCGCTTTTCGATGTGGCACAACCGTTCGCAAAACACGGCTATTGGAAATTTCTTTGGGCACGAGCTAACAACTCACGTCTGCGGTTTTTTTATCGGAGGAATGATCTGCGGTTGGAGAGTGGTCTTCCAGACATCGAGTTTATAGCTCAATTTCCGCACGACCTTCGGCTGCTTCTCCGAAAGATTATTTTGTTCGGACGGATCGCTGGCCAAATCGTAAAGTTCAAACCGTGGATTCTTTCCGGCGTCATCGAACGCCAATAATTTCCAGCTTCCTTCGCGCACGGCGGAAATGTGCGGAACGTAAACCGGTGGAACGGCGTTGGTCCGCTGGCGCATTTTTTTAAGCGCAGCGTGTTCCGTCGTGCGCCAGAAAAGAGTGTTGTGAGGTTTTTTGGAAGTCTTGCCGCGCAAATAAGGAAGCAAATTTACACTATCAATTCCTTTCGGAACCTTCGCACCTGCGGCGGCAGCGATGGTTGGAAACAAATCAATCATGCTGACCAGTGCGTCCGAGGTTTTGCCCGCAGGCAAACCGTCCGCCCAGCGCACAAAAAACGGGACGCGAATCCCGCCTTCATAAAGGTCGAACTTCTTGCCGCGCAACGGGCCGTTCATCGTGCCGAGAATCGGCGGCTCGCCTCCATTGTCGCTGACAAAAACCAGCAGCGTGTTGCGGTCGAGATGCAGTTCCTCCAACCGCGCAGCAATTCGCCCTATGTTCACATCGAGATTAGAAATAATCGCAGCGGCCAAGCGGCGTTTGGGATTTTCAATGTATTGGAACTTCGCGAGATCTTCGGGTTTGGCGGCTTGCACGAGATGCGCTGCATTGAAAGCGACGTTGAGAAAAAATGGTTGGTCTTTGTGGCGTTGAATAAAATCGCATGCAGCCTCGGTATAAATATCAGTACTATAACCTTCCACAGTTTTCTCTTCGCCGGTTTGGCGCGTCAGTTTGGGATTCACAAAAGTGCCGAACGCACCGTAGTAACCGAGGAACTCGTCGAATCCGCGATTCCACGGCGAATATTCATTGTTCAATCCGCGACCCACATGCCATTTGCCGAGCAATCCAGTGGCGTAGCCAACATCGTGCAAAATATTCGCGACTGTCTTAACCGAAAGATTCATCCCAAAGTGCGGCGAGTCGCCGGGACGATTATCTTCAAACCCAATTTTTTCAGGATGGCGGCCGGAGAGAAATGCGGCACGCGATGGCGCGCACATTGGGTACGCATAACCGTTACGAAAAATAATTCCTTCCGAAGCGAGCCGATCCAGATGGGGAGTCGGAATATCCTTTGCGCCGCTGAATCCAAGATCGCCCACGCCCAAATCATCGACCATCAGGACGATGACGTTCGGCTTTTTCGGCGAAGCCGCGCGCGATTCAACAACGGCGATGAGAGCGAGAGACAACATCAGAATTCCGCTCAGGAATCTAAGCCCTTTCATTCAGCGCGTAGGACGAAAGCGTGCACGGCGCAGTTACAGCCGAGTCGGTTTTTATGAATTAATTTGCTGACTGGCGTTTTGATTTTCTTTTCTTATTGTGTGATTCACAACTTCGATTTCGGAGAATTGGAAAACTGAGGATAAATATATGGCACTCGACGACATCTTATTGGAAGCGGAAGAAAAAATGATCAAGACCGAGGAGGTCGTGCAAAATGAATTTGCCGGTATTCGCACCGGCAAAGCGTCGCCCTCTCTCGTGGAAAATATTCTTGTGGAAGTTTACGGCTCACAGATGCGCGTCCGTGAATTGGCCGGCATCACCGCCCCCGAGTCGCGCATGTTGATGATCCAGCCGTGGGACATGACTTCCATTCAGCCGATTGAAAAGGCGATTCAAAAAAGCAATCTGGGATTGAATCCGACCGTGCAAGGAAAATTTATCCGAATTGTTTTGCCGGAATTAAGTACGGAGCGCCGTCTGGAATTTACAAAGATTATTAAGAAAATGGCGGAGGACGGGCGCGTGGCGATTCGTCATGTTCGGCGCGATGCCTTGGAACATTTGAAGAAAGAAAAGGACGGCGTTACCGAAGATCAAGTGGAAGCCGCCGAAAAAGAAATTCAAAAATTAACCGACCAATATGTTGGTAAAATCGACGCGCACGTGGCGACGAAAGAAAAAGAAATTATGACGGTCTGAGTTTGGTAGGGTTTTAAGGACGCTCTGGACGACCGGAACTGTTGTTGGTCGGCGGGGCGTCGAAGTGAATTACCGTTTCTCCGGGTTTGGCGTAGCTCAATTTTTCTCGCGCCAGCCGTTCCACCGTTCTTGGATCTTGCAGTGCTTTGATGGAGGATTCGAGTTTCCTGGAAGTCTCCAATTCCTTTTCGATTTTTTTGTCCAGCTCCAATCGGTCTTTGCGCATCCGCTCATTTTGTTTAATGACCGGTGTGTACCAGAGGGCAATTCCCAAAACTGCAGCGGCCAGCAGCAGAAAAATGATGACGCGAGTCAGCTTGTCCCAAATGTTGAGGTTATTGTTCAACGTCTAAGTAAATCATGACTACCCGAAAAACGAAACTGAGAAATTAACTCCTCACATTCTCCTGCTTTGTGCTCCGCCTCAGCGCAGCATCTGGCAGGCGTCTTTGACGACCCAGCGCGATTTTTCGAGCGCCGCTTGTGCAACTGCCGCATTGACCGACGCCAACTCCTGGACGATTCGCACCGCGCGATCGCGGAGCTTCACGTTGGAAGGATTCAAATCGATCATCAAATTACTTTTCACCTTTCCAATCCGTACCATCGAAAGAGTGGTGAGAATATTTAAAATCAATTTGGTCGCGGTGCCTGCTTTCAAACGCGTCGAACCGGTTAAAACTTCCGGGCCAACATCCGGTGCGATGATCAAATGCGGACGTTCGCCCGTTACCCGTTTCAAGTGCGGATTAAAGCAAAGCAAAACCGTTTTTGCGCCGCGGCGTTTAGCTTCCAGCAATGCGCCCCAAACAAATGGCGTTCTTCCGCTGGCTGCAATTCCAACGACGACATCGCGTTCGGAAATATCATTGAAGCGCATCGTTTCTTCGCCTGCGAAGGCATCATCTTCCGCGCCTTCAACTGCTTTCCAAATCGCAGTTTGTCCGCCGGCAATAATTCCCTGAACCATTTCCGGCGGGGTTCGGAACGTGGGTGGACATTCGCTCGCATCAAGAATACCAAGCCGTCCACTGGTTCCCGCGCCCACATAAAATAATCTGCCGTTTTGTTTGAACGCCCGGACGACAAACTGAATTGCTTCCTCGATTTTTTCCGTCTCCTTCAAAATTGCGCGCGGTATTTTCTCGTCTTCCTTAAGCATCAACGCAATTGCTTCTGCCACGGGAAGCTCGTCGAGCTTAACGGAGAGCGGATTCCTTTCTTCGGTGGGCGACCGTGCGAACGCCGCCTCAATCGCAGATGGCTCCTCTGAAATTTTAATCAGCGATTCGGAGTTTTCCGTTTGTAAAATTTGTTTGGCGCCACGCGAATATTTTTTGGCCAACTCGACCGCGCCCCAGACACTTTCGCGTTCCAGTGGCGCGACCACAGCGTTGGGCCATTGCTGCAAAATCCGGTTGCGAACCAGCGCGGTAAATTTTTTTTGTTTAACCAAAATGCTTCCAGCCAAAATAAATTGGACGGGGGCTTTTGGCTTGGCGAGGCGGCGGGCGCAATCGACCGCATCTTTCGCGAGACTTTCCGCAGCGCTGATCAGGATGTCACCCGCGATTTTGTCCTTTTTATTCCACGCATTAAAAACTTCGACGGCTAAACCAGCGACGTCGTTTTTGGGCGCTTTTAAGACCCAGCCAATGAGGTCGTTTGGATTATTCAACTGGAGCGAGCGCAAAATTCGTTGGCCGAGCTTTGGCCATTTGCCATCGCGGTCAAAGTAATAAATAACCGCTTTCAATCCGCGCAAACCGATTTCATAACCGCTGCCTTTATCGCCGAGGATATGTCCCCAGCCGCCAATTTTTGCGGTTTTGCCTTTAACAGTTTTTCCAAAGCAACACGAACCGGTGCCGCTGACCACCAAAATTCGCGTCGCCATCTTGGAATTCCCCGTGCCTTCCGCTGCAGCGAGGGCCGTTTCCAAATCGTTCGTCGCATAGCAGGGGACATTGGGCCAACTTTTCGCCGCCGCCGTCCGAATTCGTGCGCGATCTTCTTCTGTGCGAGCGCCCGCCATCCCGATGGCCAGCCCGGTTAATTGCGGCAACCCGTTATGAGCGCGGCGAATTTCGGCAAAGTGTTTGGTCAATTGTTCATCGTTGAGCAAGCGCAAGTTCGCCGGGCCACCATGAAATTGTAATAATTTTTTTCCGTCGGCTTGGATGGCCACTGCAGCGCTGTGAGTTCCGCCACATTCAACACCGAGAAACAACGGCAGGTTCCGCTGGGCGGATTTTTTTGGGGAATGCATTAATTAATTTGCTGAGCTTTTCATGATACTAAGTTAATTATGTCGATGCGGCTAGATTTAAAATTCTTATGAGTATTTATCCGCGAAGCCCAATTTTTTCGGGTGAACATAGCCCGTTTGCATTACTAATGTCTCTATGACTGACACGGAAAAAACAATTTTGAAGGTTCTGCTTGAGCTGGAGGGCCAGGTGCAATCGATAACTACAGCCGATCCCAAACCGAATTTGTTGCCGCTGTTTACGCGGCTTGATGAACTGACGCGCGAGTTGCCCTCAAACGCGAATCCGAACCTGTTGCATTATTTGCACAAACGTAGTTATGAGAAGGCGCGGCTTTTGTTACAAGGCCTCGAATCCGAAAACGCGCGCGGCACTTGTCGCTAAGCTCATCTTTGATGCTCGACGACACCATTGCTGCCATTGCAACGCCTCTTGGTGAAGGGGGACTCGCAGTCATTCGGCTTTCCGGCCCAGAAGCATTAGCGGTTGCTGACAAAAGTTTTATTCCGAGCGGCAAATCTTCACTGAAACCGTCACAAGCGGCGACGCACACAATTCATTACGGGAAAATTGTTCAGGACAACCGGCCCATTGATGAAGTTTTGCTTTCCGTCATGCGCGCGCCGCGAACCTTGACGCGAGAAGACGTCGTTGAGATTACCTGTCACGGCGGATTGCTTCCCGCCAAAATGGTTTTGGACACGGTTTTGCAAAATGGCGCGCGGCTCGCGATGCCTGGTGAATTTACCAAACGCGCTTTTCTCAATGGCAGAATTGATCTCACGCAAGCTGAAGCTGTCGCGGATTTAATTTCTGCGCGAACCGAACTCGCGCTCACTGCTGCCAACGAACAACTCGCTGGAAAACTTTCGCAACGCATCAACGAACTTCGCGACGACATGATAAAAATTTTGGCGCATGTCGAAGCGCATATTGATTTTCCCGAAGAAGACATTGCGCCCGACACCAAAGCGCAGTTGCTCCAACGACTGGGAAATGCCGTCACGTTCATGGATCAGCTTTTGTGCACCGCTAACGAAGGACAAATTTTGCGTCGCGGAATTCGCGCGGCGATTGTTGGCCGTCCGAATGCAGGAAAATCCAGTTTGCTCAATCAACTTCTCGGCCATGATCGCGCCATTGTTTCCGCGATTCCAGGAACCACGCGCGATACGATTGAAGAAACGGCAAACATTCGCGGCCTGCCCGTTGTGTTTGTGGACACCGCCGGTCTGCGCGATTCCGTGGATGAAATCGAAATCGAAGGCATCCGCCGCAGCCGCGAGACTTTGGACAAGGCAGAATTAATTCTGCACGTTCTCGACAATTCGGAACCGATGACGCCTGCCGATGAAATTTATCTCAAAGAATTTTCAGGCAAAAAAAGAATTCTCGTCCGCAACAAAATCGATTTGCCGGAAAAACTTTTTTTGCCGGATGATTTAAAAACCGTGGATGTTTGCTGCCTTAGCGGAAAAGGGATCGAGAATCTAAAGGAGGCGATCAAGGATTTGGTTTGGGCCGGAGAGATTCGCGCAGAGATGTTGCAAGTGATGATTAACTCCCGCCATCAGGACGCACTGAAACGGGCCAAGGCTGGAACTCAACTGACGATGGACGCGCTTCGGGAAAATATCACGCTGGAACTAGCCGCGATGGATTTGCGCATCGCCGTCAACGCCGTCGGAGAGATTGTTGGCAAGACGACCACAGAAGATTTGCTCGACTCCATCTTCAGCCAATTTTGCATCGGAAAATAAAGTGCTGCCAGCATCTTGCTGGCAGTTATTTGCACCCGGCGCGCTCATCTGTCGGCGAGAAGCCAGCAATACATGTGATGATCACTTCCAAATTTTTAATTCCACCAACTGTTTGGTCGCCGCTTCCGCCCAACCGCGATTTGCCGCCGGACTCGCCGGACTTGGATGAAGAATTTGCCCGACGCGAACAGATGTATTTTCCGCAACCAGTTTTGCGCGGGTTGCCGCAAAGCCACCGATGCCAATGAGCCATTCCGGTCTTAAAATCTCCGTGACGCGACGCAGATGTTCATCGCAGATTTTCAGCAACGGTTCGCTTTCTGCCTTGGGCAATTTGTCAGGCGTAAGGTTTGCACCGGATTCCGCAAGAAATGCGAGCGGGCAATAATTAACGACGAAATGTTGGCCAAAGAAAATTTCAGCGGATCCAAAACGTTCGGCGAAAAGTTTCCAGACGCGACGTCCGCTGACTTCGGATCGAGGACAATCAAAACCAAGAATCGGACGTTTCAAATGTTCGCGTCGCGGCTTTTCAATTTTTTCGTCAATTCTCATCCAATCGCGCACGGCGGTGATTTCGCCGAAGGGAATTCCGGTTTGCATCATGCCGAACGGGCCGGGATTCATGCCGAAAAACAAGACGCTTTTTTTGCTGTTGCCAAATCGGCGCAAGTATTCTTCATGCGCTTTCCAGGCGTAAGTCAGCGGATTGTAAACGTGAAAGATGGGTGGACTAAATTTCAGGCGCTCCACTTTCGCGGATAATTTGCGCGCAGATTCGATCAGGAATTTGGAATAATTTCCGTTTGACACGAAACAAATTTGTCGTTGGGGAAAGATTCCGTCGAGCCTTGAGATTTGTGACTCGCGTTGGCTATGGCCAACGGAGCCGATAAAACCGATTGGAAAAAGCCGCCGCATTGGTGTCTTCAAAAATCCACGGAGAAGAGGGGACGAAGATATTGGTGGCAACGGCCACCCAATTGGTCAAGTCAACTGATGCTTGAAGTGTGTAAGCAAAATTGGTCGCTGCGGTAAAGCCGAGTTGGAAATTTCCGTTCGTGAGATAAGTGCTTGAAACAAATTCGAGTGCGGCTGTGGATGGCAGAGCCAAATTAAAACTTTGCAGCCCGATTAAATTGGGTGGTGCGATAAACAATCCGCCGAGCGGCGGTGAAATAAACGGAAGTGATTCTCCTCTGGGAATGTTGGGGTTGGCGAGAACCTGTTGCCAATTCGTGATCGTGCCGCCGAAATTTTGCCACGAACGCAATTGGATTTTTGCGGGTTGGCCGTCGAGCACGCCAGGAACGCTGACCGCATTTCCCGGCGCGACAATAAAGCCCGCGCTGTTGGTGGTGCGAAAAGTTGTGGCAGGTGACAATGGCGTCAGATTTTCTGACGGAGTATTGGTGGTTCCACCAAAAAGTTGCGCGGTGAAGTTGGTTCCAGCGAGTGGTGCGCCGTTGTAAATTTGTGTTCCTGCCGGTGTGCCCGAAGCGGTGTTGCCGTGGTTGGTCAAAAAAGGATTAGACGGCTCGACATCGAAAACAGGAGCGATCAGAGCATTGGTGATTCGATTGTTGAAAACAATTTCCCCTTGGGCAAACACACTGAGTCCCCCGCAAAACAAAAAGATGAATGGTAGAAAACGATTCAGGCGCGCAATAACTTGAGTTTCAGTTCACTGAGAAATATCGCACCCAATCTTGCTGGTTTTGTTTGTGGATCCAAAATCCTTCGCCGACGTGCAGAATCAGATCGGGAATCCATTGGTTGAGCGCGCCGTCAAACGTGCTGATGTTTTCCGTCTCGACGCCTGCATCATTCGTCAATGTGTGAATCTCATCGCCCGACTGGCCGGGAATTCCGTGAACCGAATTAATGGATCCTTCTTGTGGAACCAACGAACCTTTCATGGAGTATCCGGCCGGAAGGGCATTGGTTAAAAAACCCTGATGCACTTCTCCGACGAAAGTGTTCGTGACGGTCTGAATCGACAAATTGCGAAAATAAAATCCCTGGCCAATAGGAATTTCCAGTCCCGGATTTGACCAGGTTTTTGCGATTCCATCGAACGTGCTGACTTCGTATCCCTCGCCCGTGACATATTTTAAAATCTGCGAGCCATCCGGAGCATTGGGCCACCAAAGCTCCACGGTGTTCGTTGGATAATAAAGCGGATTTTCAATCAATGAGAGTCCCGGAGGAAGGCGCAAATTGACATAACCGACGATATTGACCGAAAAAACGTCGCCCTCGGCGCCGTCCAAGCGAAACACCGCTTTTTCATCGTCACCCGGCTCAACAACGTAGGACGACTGATTTCCTTTTGTGTTTGTTACGGGATGAAATTTGCCATTTGGCTCAGATGCTTTTTTCAAAACACCTTTGCCCGTCCATGAAACGATGATCCGCCCGGTGTTCGGGTCTTGTGAGATGTTCAACTTGGAGTTCTTCGGTTTGGCAGCAGCGGAATTTGGAAAGAAAGTTGTAAGGGCAAAAAGTGCTAGAGCGATTCCCGTAATGAATTTTTTCATGTTGTTGGTCTCCCGATTTGAGTTCAGAGCTTAGATCTGGTCGGCAAAATTTCAAGTCGGAAATCGGCGTGACGAATCGGATGGAAATTCCGCCTCAAACAGGTTTTTATTAAACGCGCCCAGCACAATATGTTTCCGTCAACGCTTTCCAACATCTACCGTCGCCCCGCGATGAACACGCTGTTTGAGATCATCGTGGGCGGAGAGGATTTGGAAAACGACTCTGCGGCGGCGGAGGCGGCGCTCGACGAGATTTCGCGCGTTGAAACCGTTTTGTCGCGCTTCGATCCGGCCAGCGAAGTCGCGCGCGTCAATCGGGAGGCGCATTGGCATCCGGTTTTAATCAGCTACGAGTTGCTTGAAATTTTGGAACTTTGCCGGAGCCATTGGGAAAAGACTTCCGGTTATTTCGACATCACAGCTAACGGTGCGTCACACGACGAAAAAATAAATTTTCAAAATGTGATGGTTGATTCTGCGACGCGGCGAATTTCCTTTTCGGGACCGAATGTGAAACTCGACTTTGGCGCTTTCGGAAAAGGTTACGCGTTGGATTGCGCCGCCCAGATGTTGAAAGAATTCGGCGTGCAAAACGTTTTGTTGCATGGCGGCACGAGTTCGGTTCTGGCAATTGGAACCGCTGCGCAAGTTGGTTTGCGAAATCCGTGGGCTGAGTCGGAGGAACTTGAAAATGTGTTGTTGTATAATCAGGGGCTTTCCAGTTCCGCCACTTTTCATCGCGGTCAAACCACCTCGGACATCATCGATCCCCATCAGTGCATTTCGCTTCACGAAAATGCGGCTTGTGTCGTGATTGGCACAACCGCATCGGAAGCAGAAATTTTTTCCACCGCGTTGTTGAGTATGGGAAAGGAACGCGCAGAAAAATATTGCGTAGAAAATCTGCCGCCCAATTTCCGCGTCTTGTGGATAGATAAAGACGAAGTGCATGGGAGCGCCGGTTTGCAACCTCTTTCCTCCGTTGATGTCCAGCCCTTGTACAAGTTCTGTAGAGTTAACCCGTGTCCCCAACTCCCGACAGGTCCGACGGCCCCGTCCGCATCGGCGAGCTGAGCCGCCGGGTGGGCGTCAGCGCCGAGCTGCTGCGCGCCTGGGAGCGGCGTTACCGGCTGCTGACCCCGTCGCGCACGGCTGGGGGGCTGCGCCTGTACGGCGAGCGCGACGAGCGCAGGGTGATGCGGATGCGAGAACACCTGGCGGCCGGGGTCTCCGCGGCGGAAGCGGCCCGGCTGACCCTGAGCGAGCTGCGGGACGACGATCCCTTTCCCCCCACGCCGTCGCCAAGCGCCGAGCCACCCGGCGACGCGCTTGCCCGGGCCCTCGACCAGCTCGACGAGCCGGGTGCCCACGCCGCGCTCGACCGCCTGCTCTCGGGTTTCAC
>JBDSLX010000072.1:0-18921 GCA_039916145.1 Verrucomicrobiota bacterium
ATTCTTGATTTTTATCCCCGGAACTTTCAATCCCAGAATGGAAAAACACATCGCCATGCGGTGATCGTTGTAGGTTTCGATTTCCGCGCCGTGAAGTTTTGATGGGTAAACTGTCAACGTGTCGCCTACTTCGATGACTTTTGCGCCGCATTTGGTGAGTTCAGTTCGTAAGGCGACAACGCGTTCACATTCTTGAACGCGGAGACGGCCAAGATCGGTGAATGGAACTGGGCGGGTATTGAAAGCGGCGACAACAATCAATGTCATAATGCTATCTCCCAATCGATCCTTGCGAGAAATAGCAAATTGGCTTTCATCAGTATTCAATTTCTCTCTCCAGTCTGCACCATGCTCAACCTTCATTTTTAATTCCCACGGCAACCCAAATCCTTCCGCAGTTGAAACCAAGTTCATCATTTCTAGTGGAAACTCTTCGTCGATCTGCCAGTCCGAAATCGGCCAGTTTTGAACCGAAACACTCCATTGAAACGCTGCGCGGAGAAATTGAGAAACATCGCCAGAGTTTACTACATTTTCTTCCAATCCCGTTGAAATTCCTGCCGCCCAAAAATAGCTTCCACTGCTCGCATCCGGTTCAATTTGAAAAGTTCCACCTTGATTTGGGAAAACTTTAATTAATTCAGTCGTCATCGCGACGTAAGGGGATTCTTCTGCATTTTCTCCCGTAATTTTTATTTCCCAATTTCCCGTTTCCGCGCAGAGCAAAAGCGCGGATGCAAACTGCGAACTTTCCTCAATGCTCACCGTAGCAGCCGACGTGAGTCGGCTCTGACTTATTTCCGATTTTGAAGTTTGAGCCGACTCATGTCGGCTGCTACAGATTTTTACGGGTACCTTGTCATTCCCATTTTCCGATTCAACGCGATAACCCAGTTTGCGCAGGGCTATGAACAACGCAGCTTGCGGACGTTCGTGCATTCGCGGAACGCCATGCAATCGGTAAACGCCTTTTCCTAAACAAACGAACGCTGACAAAAATCGCGCGGCGGTTCCGGCATTACCGACGAAAAGTTCTAACGGCTGTTGTTCGGTTCCTCCCGGCGGAACAACGCCGCCTTTTCCATAAACCGTGATCGTGCGATTGCAAAATTCGTTCGGGTCCCGCGCGACGTTCACCATGAAACCGAGTTCCTGCAAACATTCGACCATGATCTGCGTGTCCTCGCTCCAGAGCGCGCCTTGCAACGTGACTTCACCCTCAGCCAGCGCGGCCAGAATCAGCGCGCGGTTCGTAATGCTTTTCGAACCGGGCACGGTGATTTCAGCGTGAACCGGTTTTTCCAAGGGCACGATTTGAATCAAATCAGGAAGGGACATGGTTAACTTCAAAATAAGCCAAACCGTTTTTTTGCGACGTTCTTTCGTTTTACGTCGATCAATTCGCTGACCTGGTCTTCTTCTAGTCTTTCAAACAAAACCTCAGCGCCTTTGCTCAATTTCAGATTCATTTCTTCAGCATACAGAGGGATGACACTGTAAAAATGGATGGTGAGTTCTGGTGTCGCCTGCAACGCGCCGAATCCATCTGGAGCCAAGATGGGAGATGCCAGAATTGCGCCACAAAAGTTTGTGTTCCCTGCCAAGGGTTCCGGCGGGTCACCATTTGGAAGAGTGTGACCGGCTCCAAGCCACGTTTCGTATTCGTGCGGCATTCTGGCCAGCATTTTCAATAATCGGATAGGCCAGTAATTGTCTTCGTTTTTAAAATCTTCCTGAAGCACTTGCCAATTGGGCGGAAGGCAGAGAACGAGTTCGGCATACGACAATTCCTCAGCCCCTTCGGGAACTTTCATGGCTCGTGCGCTCATGCCGCTTGTGACCAGTGTGAAAAACGGACGTTCATTCGTAGGATTCACAAAATGGACGTCAATATGAACCAGATCTGAAATGATTTCATGAAACACCCATGAAACTTCACCGATATGTTTCTTGATATGCTCGTCGATTGCCTGGATGTGTTTTGGATCTCCGATAGCAGGCTCAAACGGCGACTTACGAGGTTCGTAGCGATAAATCGGATTGCCGCTTTCTGAGTATTCTGAAGGTTCACTCATAATGTCCTATTCCGATGAATTGGAGGAAACCCTCGTGCGCCACTCATCACGACGTTGCTTGGCTTTTTCGAAAAATTCTTCGATGGTTTTGTTGTCGCCGCTGTCGAGGGCGTGACGAAATTCTTCCAGGCCTTCGATAAAAACACCCAGCACGCGCGAAAGATTTTTTTGATTCGCCTCAGCGATGTCGCGCCACATTTCCGGTGAACCGGACGCGATGCGCGTGGTGTCGCGAAAACCGTTTGCGCAAAGCAACGCCTGCTCTTTAGCGTGGGTCGGACTCAAAACATAATTCGCCAATTCTGCCGCGACGACGTGAGGTAAATGGCTGGAGCGGCTGACTAATTCGTCGTGCGTTTCTGGAGTAAGTTTCACCACGCGCGAACCGATTGCTTTCCAGAAATTTTCCACGGCATCAAGGGCTGCAGCGTTGGATAGAAGCGTTGGAGTAACGACGCAAACGGATCGTTCAAACAAATCAGCTTTCGCGGCAGCCACGCCGGTTTTTTCTCCACCAGCCATTGGATGGCTGCCGATGAAATGACTTTTTGCGCTGGCGAAAAGCGGTTCAAGCTCCTGAACAACGCTGGCTTTGACGCTGCCGACATCGGTGACGATTGCGCCGGGTTTCAAAGCGGGCAACATCTCCTGGGAAAGTTCACGCATCCGAGACAGTGGCGTGCAGAGAATTATAAGATCGGCATTTTCAACAGCGCGTTTGATGTCACGCGTAGCGTGATCGACCACTCCAGTTTTCTCGCAATCGGAAATGCTGGCGCTGCGGCGGACGTAGCCGTCCACTTTCGCCGCGAGTTGGCGTTGCTTGATGGCCAGCCCCAACGAGCCGCCCAGCAAACCGACGCCGACGATTGTGATTTTTTGAAAAGACATTCGAAAACTCTATTTTCCTTCCAAAGAGTATTCGACAGCGACCTTCGCCTTAAAAGTCAATTCGCCGAAGGAAGACATGGTTTCAATCACGGCAGCGGGCGCGGTTCCGCTTTGCGCAGAAATTCCCGTTAGGCCTTTGGCCTTCGACGACTCCTCGTAAGCGCCGGAGTAAAGTGTTCTATTTTGCCACACTGGTTCGGAGACAGCGTTTTCAAAAAATCTCTTGGCAACCAACCTCACGCCAAGGGTTTCTTCAAAAATCTTTTTGCGCGCGGTCGCATTTTCGCAGGCCTGGCGCAAAGCTTTCATCTTCAGTTCATCTTTGTTTGATTGTTCGAACTCCGCTCCTTCATAGTGAACTTCCGGCCAATTGTCAGCGGCACTGGCCACGGCTTGAAATTCTTTTTCATCGCGCACCGTGATTTTGAGGATGTTTTCCACGGTGTAGGCCTTCACCTTGTCGCTAAACACCGCATATTTGGGCGCGGAAGAAAATTTCGCCGCTTGAATTTTGTCCGCCGCCACGTCGCGTCCTATGAGGAAAGCGATGACTTTGCTCCTGATCCCTTGATTAAGCCGAAGAGATTCCTGGAATGATTTGTTTTCGGTTCGGATACGCAGACTCACGGTGGCTTTGTCCGCTTCCATTTTTATTTCCGACTCGCCAGAAACCATGACGGTTTTCGGGACGTTTTTGAGATACTCGGAAAGTTCGTCCGGCAAACCTTTTAATTCCGGTTCTGCCAACAGCGATGAAGCGAGTGAAATAAAGGTAAAACAAACCAGCAAACGAAATATTGATTTCATGGACGGAGACTAAATTCCGCGCATTTCCAATCAACTCAAATGTAGCTTCGGGACTCGTCGGACCAGCCTGTCCGCGCTTCTGTGCGCGACTTAATTGCCGAAAGGAATCTGCTGGGGAGTATTCAGCAAAGCCGAGGAATCGTAAGGGAGTTGCCAGACTTGCGTTCCGTCTGAGTTGCCAAAAAAGAGGCGGGAGGGTGAAAGATTTGTGGAGTTGCCATCCGCCCAGAAAGCGAAGAACGGATCTTTCGCATGCACCGGGCGGCGCGCGTAGGAGTGATTGTAAATGCTGTTGGTCGTAATTTGCCGGAGCATTTGCCATGTCGCGCCTTCATTGGTGCTTTTCCACAGCGCCATTTCACCGCCCGTCTGATAAACCTGCGGACCGTTTTGCGTAGGGCCGATAATGAGCCATTCATTGGTGCGAATATAAAGGCTGCCCATGTCGTAGTTGTGATCGGACGTGCAAACAGTCGATGTGATCCACGCCGTCCCGTTCCAGCGCGTGATTCTCCAAGTGCGCGGATCGCCATTGGGTCCCGGTTGATAATCATTGCTCGTGATGTAAAGCATCACGGGATTTCCGTTGGTGTCGAAGTTAAGATCCATTCCATAAACCAAATTGCTTTGCGCGGAATAATTGATCACGAGCGCGGGATTGTTCGTCGTCGTCAGCGGAACGGAAACGGGAACTCCGCCTGCCGTTGTCCAGGTCGTTCCTGAATCTTCGGTCTGGATGTAATAAAGATCGGTACGTTTATCGACGTTGCCGCCGGGATGACGGTTGAAAAAAGTTCCAATTTTGCCGTCGCGCATTTGACTGACTTGATAATGGCCGCCGATACCCGCCAGCTTTTTGTGCGTGCTCCAGTTAATTCCGTTCGTGCTGGTTTCCCAATAAAGTTCGCGGCCCGCTGTGTACTTCGTAAACAAATGGAGAAAACCAAAACCGGGAATAAACCAGGGCTGCGGATAAGTGATTTCGTCCTGACGAATGAATTCAAACTCGGAGACGTTGTAGGGCTGTTTGCTTTTGTATTTGAAACCCGGTCGGGCAGTTGCGCGCCCGCTGACGAAAACCCAAATGTAACCTTCACCGTCAATGCAAATGGCCGCGTTGTCGTGCGGATCGTCCACGCCATTTTTATCATGAACAATCGTCGGGCGTGGAACCTGATGGGTGACGTGATCGTAGTACGAGGCCATGATTAAAAGGTGTCGATCATCTTTGATCGTGCCGCCGTAAACGAAAAACGTTTTGTCCATTGCAGGCGCGTAGATGGCAATGGGAACGTGGTTCGCCGTGTAGGTTCCGAGTCCGCCGGAATATTTATCTCCGTATTCAGAAAATTGCCCGAGCGTGAACCAGATGCTGCGGTAGCCGTCATTCCTTCCGGGTTGCAACGCCGCCAATTTTGCCACGCGATAAAACTCACTCAGATTCGTTGGCGCATTGCTCGTGTAACGCCGCAGAAATCCGTTGCCGATTAAGGTGTCCAAAGGTTTCCAAGCCAACGGCGACAATGTTGACGTGGACTCGACGAGGTATTCGCGATTGGATTGGGTTTGGAACGAAAAGCTAAAATTGGTGAGCGAAAATCCCAGATCAATCAGCGAAAAATCTTCGGACGGCGGCGCGGTTACGACTGCGGAAATAACCAGATTATCAATGTCCGCGAACGTATTCGTCGTCCCGCGAATCGCGCCAATGCGCACCCGGTTAAACGATGTTCCCGCTGCGAATGTATTTCGCCACGGCAGATTTGTTCCGATGGTTGCGCCGTCAATTTTCAAATCAAATTTGTTCGACGCCATCTGGTGGATGGTTTCGATGTGATGCCAATTGGTGTTGAGATTGAAGATGCCAATCCAATTGGTGCCGTCGTAATAACAAAGTTTATTCGTCACGGTTCCCCAACCCAACATACTCGCCATTGATCCGCCGGAAGTCGGAAGTAGCACGACATCCAAAGTGCGCGTCGGAGCAGTGGAGGCGCGCGCATCGAATTGAATATTCAGCACGCCGTTTGAAACGGCGGGAAATGAAACGACATCAGTGTTGTCCACGCCAGTTTGGATGCGGCGCAAAACTTTTCCGTTCGTGGAACCGAGCGAAACAATTTGAGCGGGGCTGCCCGCTGGATCCCAAGTCGCGTTTCCATCCGTCACAGCCTGAAGATTTCCCACGGGATAAATCGAATTGCTTTCAAAACCGTGCGTGTTTACGAGCGAGACATTTGTGGTCTGAGCGAAAAGCTGGCTGCAAAAAATTGAGAGCCACGCGAAGATTACTTTGAAACCTAAATTCCAATTCTTCGGAAAGATCTTAAATTTTTGCTGGGTTCGCATTCTTTAAATTATTTTGCCTCTCACGCGAATATTTGCCTCGCCGGTTCGCCCATGTCGGTGATGGGCACGGGTCGATCTTCATCGTAGAGATGTGCCGATGGATTAATACCCAGCGCGCAGTGAATGTTCGCGTGAAAATCAGGGACAGAAACAGGTTGCTTAACAATGTTCATCGCCAGTTCATCCGTTTCGCCGACGACCTGGCCGGTCTTCAATCCGCCACCTGCCATCACCATACTGAATGCTTTTCCGTAATGCCCGCGTCCGCCGCCGCCGTCAAACTGCGCGGGGCGACCAAATTCTGTTGCGACAACGACGAGCGTGCGATCGAGCATTTTATTTTTTTCCAAATCGAGAACGAGCGACGAGAGCGCGACATCCAATTCTTTGATGAGAACGTGCTGTTGGAGTTGCGCCTGATTGTGCGTGTCCCAACCCGCGCCATTGAGAAAGTTGAGGTTGAACGAAACTTCGACGAAACGAACTCCGGTTTGCACGAGGCGTCGCGCCAGCAAACAACGCTGACCAAATTCGTTTCCATACGATTGACGCAACGAGCCGGGTTCTTTTTCCAATTGAAACGCGCTCATGAAATCGCCTCGCGACAATTTAAAACTCTCACCAATCGCCGTGTCGTAATCGCCGAGAAGTTTTTCGCTGGGATGTTTTTGCAAATAACCCTGTCGCATTTTGTTGAGCAATGCTTCGCGTTCGACTTGCCGCGCGGGAGAAACATCCGCCGCGCGCGAAAGTCCTGCGGGACCGGCCTCGGTATCGGTGAGATAAACATAACCGGCCGACGCGCCCAGAAAACCGGGACCGCGCGTGACGTTGGGATAACCAATCACGACGTAGGCTGGAACTCCTTCGACGGCGGGCTTGCGTCGGCGCGCGACAATGGAACCGATGCTCGGGTATTGCACGGTGCCAGCGGGGCGACGTCCGGTGTGCAAACGATTCGTGGCGGCGGCGTGTTCATCAATCACGTCGTGATGCACAGAACGAAAGAGGACAAAGCGATCGAGAATTTTGGCGCAATTCCCCAGATGTTCGCAGACTTTCACGCCCGGAATCGCAGTATCGATTGAGTCGTAATACGAACCTGCAATTTTTTTCCCGTCGCCTTTGCGTTTGGGATCCCACGTATCGATCTGCGCCGCCCCGCCTCCGAGCCAGATGAAAATGCAATGGTCCGCTTTACCTTTTGGATAAATGATTTTTTTCTCGTCAGCCAGCAGAGGCAATCCGTTTGCACCCAACAACGTGGCTGCGCCCAGCGCGGCTTGTCCGGAGCGAAGCAAGAAATCGCGACGATTCATTGGGTTCATATTCTTCAAGGCACAAAAATAAATTCAGGTGAATTGACCAACGCCCAGGTCATGTCTTCCATTCGTTCGCGCCAATGGGATTGCAGCGCCAGCGTTGGCGGATCACCAGCGCGCGCCGCGCGTTCCGCTTCCAATTTGATTTTTGTGGCTTCGGCGTTGAGATGATTTGACCACGAAACTGCCTGTTTGGTTGCGGGACCTTTTTGGGCGGTAGCGACAAGTTCCAAACGCCGTCCGACAAAACCTGATTCCAGATAGGAAGTGAACGCTGCTAATTCATCATTCGTCGGCGGACGCGAAAGGATGCGCAGGAAGGTGGCGCGAATCAATTCTGGCAACGGACGAGTTTCGAGAGCGAGACGCGTCAAGGCACTGTCGTCCGACAAACGCACCACGCGCACGGCCAGCGTGCTGTTGGCGAGGTTGGCCGGTTGCAAAACATTCGGCGAATCATCGCGCACTGTGAGCGGGTTCGGTCGCGATTCGCGCCAACCGAACATGATCAACGTATCAACAATCGCTTGCGCCCGTGGGAGAGCGAGCGCGGGACGATCGCGTTCATTGGCCAGCGAACAAAATTCCCACGCGCGTTTTGGAATGCCGAGATTGTTAAAATCCTGCGCGGGACGACGACCATCCGCATCCTGATTTAATTCCTCGGGATCGAGCGATTTGCCGACGGCGGCGAATAACGAATCCACTAATTGTTCGGCGGTCAAGCGGCGTCGCGCGGGGCCTACAAACAAACGCTCGGCGACTTTTGGGACTTGCATGGAACTGGATTGAGCGGCGCGTTGATAGACGTGCGAATTTAAAATTAATTTCGCGACGTGTTTTAAATCGTAGCCGCTCATCACAAATTCACGCGCCAACCAATCGAGGAGTTCGGGATGCGATGCTTCCGGTTTCTCCGGCCAATCATCGACTGGTTCCACCAACCCCCAGCCGAGATATTGTTTCCAAACGCGATTGACGATGACTTTGGGAAAACGTTCGTTGCGCGGATCGGTGATGAGCGCGGCCAATTCTTCGCGTGTATCGGTGTGATTTCGTAGAAAATCTTTTGGCAATCCATCTGATTTGTTCGCGAACGGCCACGTCGGTTTCACAATGGAACCGGGCGGCAACGTGACCTTCACCACACTGCCGATTTTGATATTGGCGTTGGTCGGAATGGAGCTTGTCTCAGGAACTTTTTGCGGAGCGCGTTTCAGCATCGCGGCGAGACTAAAAAGTTCCTCTTGTTTGAATGGATGAAATGGCGCGTCGTGGCAACGCGCGCAGCCGAGTTCCATTCCGAGAAACGCTTTGGAAACGATGTGCGCTTTGGCGGCCATCGGAACATCATTTTCGCTCGCCATGCGGAAACCCGCCGCGCCGCCGGAATAAAGACTGCCTTCCATCTGGACGAGTTCAGTGATGAAACGGTCCATCGATTTGTTGTCGCGGAACGAATCGTAAAGGAACCAGCGAAACGGCCCGGTGTTGTTCAGGCTCGGTTTCAACATTCCGGGATTTTCCGCCAGAACATCCTGCCAATAACTGACCCAATGATCGGCCCAACTAGGATTGGCGAGAAGTTCATCAATCACTTTTGCGCGACGCTCGGAAGATTTGTCGTTTTGGAAATCAGCAATTTGTTCCGGCGTGGGAATCAAGCCGAGTGTGTCGAGCGTGACGCGGCGGAGAAACGCAGCGTCGTCCAAAGGCGCCGTGGGGGACGCATTCGCGGCGGTGAGTTTCGCGTTGATAAAATGGTCAATCGCATTGTTCGCGGGCAATCCCCTGGTGGCCGGAGGAATGGAGGGAGCCGGATGGCTGGAAATAATTTCGCACACGGCTGCATGACGTTTCGCCCAATATTTATCTTCATTGCTGGAAACGACGCGACGTTGCGCGATGTCGCGTTCAGCAAGTTCGTAGGTTTGCGCGGAGGCGTAGGGTTTCCATTCTTCGTCGGTCAAGGCGATCTTCGTTTTCGGGCCGAGCAAATGATATGCGCCATTTTTTCCAAGAATGGCGACGCAGGTTTCGCCAATTTCCGGGCGTAACTTTTTGCCGCCCACAAATACCTCGAAGACAAAAGTGTGAGTGCGACCGTCGGATTTAAAGGCGGCGAGTTGATCGTTGTGACCCGGCGGAAGAATGCGCGTTCCTTTCGTGGATTTGATGACTTGGTCGGGCACTGTTTCGTTGTCGGCATGTTTGACATTGTTGGCGGCAGTGGTGGCGATTAGTTCGCCGTCGATCAAAAGTCGCGCCGTGTTGCGAGTGCGAATGAGCAATTGATGTTCACCAGCGGGAAGGGTGAGTTGGGTCGCAGCACGCACGAGAAAAGGCACGGAGCGATCGTGTTTGATTCCTTTGTTGGAATATTTCGTGGACAAGGCGGCGAAGCCAATGGCGCGCTGAGAAAATTCATCGGTCAATTGTGACGGAGGATTTTTCCACGACGATTCACTCACCAATTCAGCAGGCGCGTTGTCTCCGGAATCAGCGCCGACTGAAACAACCAGGTCAGAGGGATCAAGATCGATTCCTGATTCAAAAATCTGGACGCGCACGCTGTCGGCAGGCGAGTCTTTAATATTTGGATTTGGAACGAAAACCACCGGCGCAGCGAGTGCATTGCGAACAAAACGTTGCGCAAGTTTTTGAGAAGGAGCGCTGCCGTAGATCGCCACTTCATCAATCAGGCCATTGAAGGTGCTGTTCGCTGACCCGCCTTGCGACGAGCCGATCCAGACTTCATCCGCATCCACGACTGGACCAAGATCGGTCTTGCCGCCGTAATCCCATTTGCCGGGAGTTTCTTCCGCGTCAATCCAGCCGCGCACACTGTCGCCTTCGCCGAACGTGTAGGTGACGACAACGCGATGCCATCCGGTGCCCGGCGCGAAACCTTTTTTTGAAACCCAGCGATGCCAGCAGTTCGAGTCGTTCGGTAAATTGCGTGAATCGCGAAAGAGAAAACTCAAGCGCGCCTCGCCACCGATGCCGCGCAATCGCAAGCCCCAATTTTGATTATTTGGGGCGAAACCAGGATTTCCCGTGCGACCTTTTCCCACGATATAAATATCATGGCCGTCACCGAACGAATTGGGATTGACCCAAGCTTCGAGGGTGATGGTATCGCCAAGTTTGAAAGCAAGAGGGTTTTCGGGCGAAGATTTTACTCGAATGAAACCGTTTTTCTGATTGAAGCCAATGGCGGTGTTTCCACTTTCAAAAAGCGGAAATTCTGCTGGGCGCGGGCCGACTTGACCGAAAAATAGTTTGCCCATTGCGGTGCCCTCCGCCGCACTTCCGATGGTGCCTGAGTTGGAGACGTTCGCTCCATTGCTTTCATTGAAGCGCCAATACGCGACTGGCTTTTCATCGAGGACGTTCGCGGAATAATCGGCGCGAGCACTGGAACAAACTCCGGTCGAGAGCACGGCGAACAAACAAAACTGTAAAGACAATTTCACGAGGGTTCCTGATTTAGCCACAGGTGAGCGATTGGGACAATGGCTCTTTCGGGCTAAGTCCTCCGAAGATTTTAAATTAATTCAACCTGGCCAAGCCGCGTTGCAACGCGGTGGTCGCGGCTTGTGTGCGGTCAGCGACATCGAGCTTTTCCAAAATCATTTTCACGTGATTTTTCACGGTGTTTTCGGTGAGGCCGAGTGCGGCACCGATCTCTTTATTGCTTTGGCCGCGCACGATGTGTTGCAGAACTTCGAATTCGCGCGGCGTGAGTTCAGGCGCGGCCTGACGTTGGGCGAGGCGAGCGGCGAGATCATCAGGCAAACGATAACTGCCGGAGTGAACAGCGCGAATGGCAGAAAGGAGTGAGGCGCTGTCGGTGTTCTTCAACAGATAACCCGCCGCGCCCGCTTCCAAAGCGCGATAAATATCTTCGTCATTGTCGTAGGTGGTGAGGACAAGGACGCGGGCATCAGGAAATTGTTGGCGAATTCGGGCCGTTGTTTCTGCGCCACTCAATCCGGGCATTCGCAAATCCATCAACGTGACGTGCGGTTGATGTTGCGTGAATGCTTCGATAGCGGTCGTGCCGCTGGCGGCTTCGGCAACCACGGCAATATCAGATTGCGTCTCTAATAAACTGCGCAAGCCAACGCGCACGACGAGATGATCGTCAACCAGAAGAATTCGGATTTTACTTTTGGGCATGATTCAAATAGGAACGGTGATGGTCACGACGGTTCCGCGTCCGGGTTGAGATTTCAATTCGACGTTGCCGCGAATTTGTTCGGCGCGTTCCTGAATGCCGCGCCAGCCAAAATGCCCGTGGGCCGGACGCTGAAGTTTCTCCGGCTCAAAGCCAACCCCGTCATCTGCAATACGCAACTGGACGAAGCCATTATTGCGCGAAAGTGAAACGGTAATTTTTTTCGGTCGCCCGTGGTGCATGGAGTTGGTCAAACATTCCTGTCCGATGCGCAGGAGATTGTTCTCGACGGATTCTGATAAATCGCGCGGCGGACAGGAAATGTCGCACGTCAGTTCAATCCCCGTGCCAGTCAAGATGTGTCGCGCAAATTCCGGCAATGCTTCGTTCAGATCGCCGCGTTCCAGTTCTTGCGCGCGAAGATTCATCAGCGAACGGCGAAAGTCTTCCTGTCCATGTCGAACCATTTGCCGTGCAGTTTCCAGTCGTTGACGCGCAACGTCCGCTTCGGGTGGCAGTCCGACCTGGAGGGCGTCCAATTGAAAGCCGAGGCCGGAAAAACTTTGCGCGAGCGTGTCGTGCATTTCGCGCGCCATGCGGTGACGTTCTTCCAGCGTCGCTTCACGCTGCGCTTTCTCGCGAATAACTTCGGCTTGTCGGGCGACACGTCTCCGCAACATTAAAATCCAAAACAGCGCGACCATCCCAAATCCGAGAAGGAGGCTTACAGCGACGGCGAGGCGTTGCGCGTTCCACCACGACGGCATGGAAATCACTTCGATGTCAGAGGGTGCACGCAACAGCAGTTCGATGGTGCGGGGGTTGGCCCGGAAAGCCTGGCTCGCGAGGGCGGTTTCTTCGGCGAGACACACTCCTGTGAGCCGGAGTTGACTGCCGTTTCGCAGCGACAAGGAAGCGCGCGGCAAACGAGCGCGCCAAACATTCTCATCAGAACGCAGAACCAAAGTTGTCGCATTATCGTTTTCCAATACTTCGAGCAACTGGCCGGTCATGCTGACGAGATTCACGTCGTTGGTTCCTTGCAATACCTGGGCCAGCGTCGTGGGAACTGGCTGCGGTGCGGGTTCGCTTCCCACTTTGCGAAAATCCGCGTCCTCAAGATACGCGCTGAAACGGCCCATCACCGGGAAACCGACCGCTTCCACGATGTCGCCTGGACGAACGATGCCGGTCTGCGCCGTTTGCACGAGCAAACCAAATTCGCCTTCGCGCAAAAAAATGGCTTCGCCTGGTTGTTGATGCGTTACTACGCCGCGCACTCGAACATGATGGCTGGTGACTCCGGCGGGATCGAAGTTCAACAACTCGCGGAACGAACTGAACGGCATGTCAAAGGCGCTGACCTTTGGGCGCGATTCGAGGTGAACATCTTCCAATTGGCTGACGATCAAATGGGGCGCGATCAGTTGGCGTTTTAAATTCAAATAGCCAGCGGCCAAACCGACGATCCGAACTTTTGCATTAATCAGCGGCGGCAAATTAATCGCAGTTGGAGTGAGGATTTGCACTTCAAGTTGGCGAGAACCCATGGCGAGTTTTAAGAAAATTCGCGATTGCTCCGGCGCAGGCGTGATGGAGCGCACGATGCCGCGCACTTGAACCCGTTGATAATGGAATCGTGTGGAAAATAAATCATCCAGGGTGACCGGCTGTGGTGCAGGCAATTCACCGCGCCCCAGAGAAGTGATTTTTTCGGGATTGATTCCAGGCAGGAAGAAACCGGGATAACTGACGCCTTTTACCTCGATGATTTCGCCCGAGGTAAGCGCGCGGTCGGCGGTCAATTGCCGGATAAATGTCCCGCCGGTTTCGTCTTGAATGAAAATGCTGTGCGCGGGATCCACTGTCGTCACGATGGCGTGCAATTGCACCGGCAGTTTTCGCTCGGCCTCTTCGAGAGACAAAGCACGAAGCTGTGCGGCATTCGTCAGGATTTGAACTGGGGATACCGATGTTTGCGCGCAGGTATTTGCGCATTGCGTGGCAAAAACAGCCGCAAGAAAAGCGGGCAGAAAATATTTTAACGGCAGCGTGTTCAATCTCGGGAAAATATTATTTTTAATCTTCATTCGCGAGCCAAATGGGCTGGTTAGCTCTAAAGGGCTATAGACGGAACAAAAAATGGTTAATATAAATCAACCGTTCCATCGACTCGAATTGCCAAATGAATCCGGCACCTGACATGCCATCTATTAAACCGACGTTGGTTGTAAAATTTTATTTTTCCACGGCGCGAGTTAGTGGTTTTACATTGATCGAACTTCTTGTGGTTATTGCCATCATCGCCATCCTCGCAGGACTGCTTTTGCCAGCGCTGGCGAAAGCAAAAGAAAAAGCCAAGCGCATCAGTTGTGTCAATAATTTGCATCAAATCGGTTTGGGCCTGCATATGTATGCGTCCGACAATAAGGACAAAATGCCCGACATTTTTCGGACCGCTTCGGTTTTCACAACCTATTGGTTTAAAAGCGGCGGAAGTTACAAGAATCTTGGATTGCTCCTTGATGGCAATTACATGAAAACTCCGAAATCGTTTTATTGCCTTTCGGGAGATGCGCGATCTGACGAAGCGTTGGCGTATAATTCACCCCAGAATATTTGGACGAATCCAAACGTGCGCGTTTCCTACGCAGCGCGAACTTTTACAAACACTGCGCCCAATGGGCTGGTTCAAATCGGAACCGATTGGAAGATTCAAAATTTCGTGACCAACGTGATCTATAGCGATTTTGTTGGGATCAAAAATTATCAGGGGGGCGGCATCGAATCGGGTTACATTTATCCTGTTCACGAGGATCAAGGATACAACCGACTGTTCGGCGACGGGTCAACTCGTTGGACCAAACCGGGACCGGAAACCAAAAAAGTTTCATCCACCTCCCAGAGCGCAGCGCAAATGGTTAAATTTTATCTGGAATTGGATACTTTGCGTTAAGGAAAATTCCTCAAATCAACCCAACTTATGAAAACTAAATCACCATTGAAAATTAACAGTCTGCTGGCGTTGCTGACTTTGCTGTTCGCAGGGAGCAGTCATGGATACGTCCAGAACGCGACCAACATCCTTGCTCCCGGACCGAACCTGGTTGAAAAAAGCGCCACGACATTGACCGTCGCGACATTCCAGACTGCGGTGGCGGAGGCGTGGACCAACAAACAGGGAGGCGTCATCAATTTTCCGACCCTGATCACCCCGACGACCAACCGTTTTCGAGCGAACTACGGAACGAATGGCAGCCAGTTCAATATTGCGTCGAGCGTGACGATGCAGAACATCACGACCTCCGGAACCTCCTTCACGGTTGCTTCGAGTCCGAATGCCACCACCTCTTCAGCCAATCAAAGTGATTACACGCTCACTCTGAGCCTGATTGATACCAACACAGGTTTGCCTCTAACAGATCGGGTAATAAAACAGGTGGGTCTGGTGGTTCTTTCTCGCGGGACGGTCTCCGCGAATTATCCCTTGGATATGCGTGTCACCGCAACGTTCAGCGATGATTCAACTCAGATTGTTACGTCACCGATTGCCAACGGGTCCGCTGCCGACGACACATTCTTTGGGTTCTCCGCTCCGAACGGGCTCGCGATAAAAAGTGTGCGCCTCCAAACGTTTGTGCAAAACACCGCAACACCTGTTACCGACCGAATCGCCTGGGATGATTTTGGATTCATCGCCGGACCCTCCACCGCCACGCCGCAGCCGCAGATTTTTAATGTCAGTCCATCTGCATTCGCCATCAGCGACGCAACCAACGGAATTCATTTCAATGCTCTGACGTATGAGCCATTGGTCACAAACAATCTCTCCCTGGTGCTGAACGCCGTTGATGTTTCTGCGCAACTCGTCTTTACCGGCGATCCGACGAACTATTCCGTCGCCTTCAATGGATTGGCCGCAAATCAGGAATACAGCATGACGATCAACCTGACCAATTCGGGTGGAACGGCCACGTTCACGCGAACATTTTATACCTACACCAACACCCAGGCGCTTTATGACTCGGAAAGTTTTACGAACGACACGCTTTATCCAATCGGCAATCTGCAGGCGGTGACGCACGGTCGCGGAACCTGGGTGCCGCATCCGTTGGAACCGGCGACTATCGTCGATATTGGCGGGCCGCAAGGAAAAGTTCTGGAACGCGCGGCTACGGGCGCCTCGCGACCTGACTACTTGTTCATTCCGCCGTTTTCATCTGGAACGATTGTTTACGAGTTCGATGCTTTTGTTTCCACGACGGCAGGGCGCACGATTGATGTTTGCCTTCAACCCACGACCGCCGGTACCGCGATGGCCAGCTTCATTGCGTGGGGGGAAATTCCCGGCAAGCTCGCCTATTTCGACAATGTAAATTGGATTCCTTTGTCGGACATTGAAAGCGGCTGGCACCATGTCAAAATCGTAAATTATCTCAGTGGAATAGCTGCGGGGAAATACGACGTGGTGGTCAATGGAGTTCCCGTTGGACAAAAAATTTCGTGGCGCACTCCGATTGTTGGAGCGGCGTTTAATCAGTTTCGCATTCAAACGCAAAACACGGCTTCTATCTTTCAATTCGGGCAGATTGATAATCTGATTGTGACGGCTGCGCCGGAAGATCCGAATGTTGTTTTGCCACCGAGCGTAATCAACCTTTCGCCTGCGGATAAGACGATTGTTTCTCCACAAGGTGGAGTCCACTTTGACATTTCTTCGGACGTGCCTCTCGCCACTTCAAATATCGTTCTGCGGCTTAACGGCACGCCCGTGACGTTGAACTTCACCGGCGCGTCCACGTTACTTTCTGCTTCATTCACAAATTTAACTGCAGGCAATTATACCGCAGAAATTAAAGCCACCAACGGGGCGGGAGTCACCACGGTCAACTTTTCATTTCTCGCCACCGAAGAACCATGGTTGGTTCATCCCAGCGATGGATGGGCTGGACCGTGGGAATGGACCAGCGGAATGCCAACGTTGGAATCTTCGTCTCCACTGGACGGTTCGTATCTTGATTTGAACACAACGGGAGGCCAGCGCAATTTCATGCGTCAATATCAACCCGGAGCAGTTGACATCACCCGGTCGCATTACATTCGCTGGAAATTCAGGATCAACGATCCCGATTTTGAGGCCAACTTCTCCGTGTTCAATGATCGGGTGCATTTCTTTGCGCATCCTGTATCGCGAGTGACCGGAAGCACCACGACGGGTAACAGTTGGGCGATTTTGGCGGCAGGCGCGGAAAGCGGCGGGGCCATCGGCGGAAAGACCTTTTGGATTTACGACAACGTGGAAGGTAACGGCGCTTTCAATCTGGCAAATCATGTGAACTCTCAAGTGGCTCTGGTCCCCGATCATATTTATTCATTTGAAGTTCTGGTGCATCCACAACAGCGAACTTATTTAGTCGCAATCTCCGATCAAAATGTTGGGGGCAGTTCATTCACCAGTAGCGCGCCCCATGCTTTCCGCGACACCAATTCTTTGAGCACGCACACCTTCCTGCACTTCGGCATCCAGGCCAGTGTCAGCACAGAAGTGCGCTCCTTTGATCTGGATTCTGTGTCGGTTACGCAAGCGGCATTGTCCGTTTCCCTCCTTAACCCGACCCGCAATGGCAACAACTTCTCCTTTTCATTTTTGAGCCAGGCCGGGTTCACGCATGTTGCGCAATATCGCGATTCTCTTTCGACGGGAACGTGGCAATCGCTCCAGACAATTCCTGGAGATGGCCTGACGAAAGTCGTGACCGACACAAACGCTTCGCCCGACACGCGATTTTATCGTGTGATAACCCAATAATGTTTTGAACTAAAACTCGCAGCAGCCGAGATGCGAACGCAAGCCGGCTGTTGCGCATTTCTAAGGATTGGTCAGCGCACTGATGTGCTAAATCTACAATTCATCTTCGCGTTCGGCGTAAAAGAGTTGATAGGCGCGTTCGTAATCGGCTTCGGGAACTAAAACTTTGGCGAGACGATTTAAGTCTTCGTTGTCATCGGGCAAACTCGGATCTTCAAATTCCTGTGAAGCTATGATGCCGTGCTTCTCCAGCATCATGACGAGCATTTCAACATTGATGATTGGCCCGGTGTAAAAAAGTTTCACGGCGATTGGTTGTTAACGCGAACGGCTTGCTGAACGCGATCCAAAATTACGTCTGTCGTGCTCCCACGAAAAGGGAATGCTTGCGGTGGCCCTACGCGATCCACCAGATGCATCCGCGCACGATTCCCTTTTTACATCTCCTCGCAAGGCGGGCACCGCCCTAAAGCCTCGATGTTATGAGAAGCGGAAATTTAGTAGGTCTATCCGTTTCAAACTTGCGCACGCACTGTATTTTCTTTAGCAATGCGCCACTCAAAATTATGCCATCTGCATTTCCAAATATTCCCAAAATTCAATTTGAAGGTTCGCGTTCAAAAAATCCGCTCGCGTTCAAGCATTACCACGCCGACGAAATGGTCGAAGGCAAAACGATGCGCGATCATTTGCGGTTTTCTGTCGTGTATTGGCACACGTTTCGCGGGCGCGGCGTGGATGTCTTTGGCGCAGGCACGGCAGTGCGTCCTTGGGATGATGGAACGGAATCGGTAAAGAACGCGCAGAATCGTGTGCGCGTTGCGTTTGAATTTATCGAAAAGTTGGGCGCGCCATTTTATGCGTTTCATGATCGCGACGTTGCGCCGGAAGGAAAAACTCTCAGCGAATCGAATAAGAATCTGGATGCGGTTGCCAAAATTTTAAAGGAAGAACAAAAGCGCACCGGCATCAAACTTCTTTGGGGCACGGCGAATTTATTTTCCAATCCGCGTTATATGCACGGCGCGGCGACGAGTCCGAACGCGGATGTTTTCGCGTATGCCGCAGGACAGGTAAAGAAAGCGCTCGAAGTCACACACGAACTCGGCGGCGAAGGTTATACGTTTTGGGGTGGACGCGAAGGATACTCGACGTTGCTCAACACCGACATGAAACGCGAGTTGGATCATCTTGCGAAATTTCTGCACATGGCCGTCGCTTACAAAAAGAAGATTGGGTTCAAAGGACAGTTTTACATCGAGCCGAAACCGAAGGAACCGACCAAGCATCAATACGATTCTGATGCGGCCGCGTGTTTGAATTTTCTGCGCGAATACGGATTGAAAGATCATCTGAAACTAAATCTCGAAACAAATCACGCCACGCTCGCTGGTCACTCTATGCAGCACGAAATGGAAGTCGCTTCCGCTGCGGACGCACTCGGCTCCATCGACGCGAACACCGGCGACGCATTGCTCGGCTGGGATA
>JBDSLX010000073.1:0-10509 GCA_039916145.1 Verrucomicrobiota bacterium
CCAAATCCCTGCGTGATGTGTAATCAGACTTTAAAATTCGGCACGCTCATCACGCGAGCAAAGCAACTCGGCGCGGAGAAAATTGCCACCGGCCATTTTGCGCGAGTCGAAACGACTTCGACCGGACGCACGCTGTTGAAGAAAGGTCGCGATTCCAAAAAAGATCAGAGCTATTTCCTTTTCTCGCTGCGACAGGATCAGCTCGCGTTTTCCATGTTTCCTCTCGGCGAAAAAACAAAGGCCGACACGCGCGAAGTGGCGCGCGAATGCCAGCTTAAAACTGCTGACAAAGAAGAGAGCATGGAAATCTGTTTCGTGCCGGACAACAATTACGGCGGATTTCTCCAGAAGGCGGGGCTCGTTGAAAAACACAAAGGCGCAATCGTGGACACGCGAGGAAACAAACTTGGGGAACATGACGGAATTGAGTTTTACACCATCGGCCAGCGAAAAGGTTTGGGCATCTCCTCGCCGAATCCGCTTTACGTCATTGAACTCGATGCGGCGAACAATCGCGTGATCGTTGGTGATGATGCGATGTTGGATCGCGACGAATTTGTCGTTGAACGCTGCAATTGGATTCCGTTTGAAAATCCACCCGAGCAAATCGAAGCGAGCGCGAAGATTCGTTACAATCATCCGGGCACCGCCGCGACGATTACTCCAAATGGAAGCGGGACTGCAAAAGTAAAACTGCACGACCCACAACGTGCCATCACTCCGGGACAAGCCTGCGTTTTTTATCAGGACGATTTGGTAGTCGGCGGCGGTTGGATTACGCGCTAAAAAAGTAGGAGCTGACGTGAGGAGGCTCTGACTTTCTCAAAAAATTTGAGACTCGTCATCTCGTCTCCTGCAAAATTTATTTTTTCTACTTGCCGCTTTTTGCTCCACCAAATTTGCCCGCCTTTTCTTGCCGGAGCTTTGTTGGTTTTTTTCCACGGCCCGATCCGCTTTTCTTTCCGCAGTGATCCATTTTATTGACGGTAGCCCAAGCGCGTCGTTCCGCGTCCTTTTTGCTTGTGCCGCGTTTCTCGTAACCTTCCTCGATGTGTTCGGCTTTCCGTTTTTGTTTGTTCGTGTAACTGGATTTGCTTTCTTGTGGCACAAATTTCCTTTCGCTGGAATCAACTGGTGAAGGACTGGCTGTCAATGAGGAGCGGCCCGTTGATGCAACTCATAAAACCTTTGCGCGCGCCAGAATGGGTTCATTCCAAAAAATTTTTATAGAAACGCGCGATAATCCGGTCATCTGCGTGGTCCTATATCGGACGTAAGTTTTTTCTCCGCGTTTCTGCGTCTTTACGTTAAGAATTCTCGATGCTCGTGTTTCTCAACGGCAAATTCATTCCAGAAGAGCAGGCGACAGTCTCTGTTTTTGACCGCAGCTTTTGTTTGAGCGACGGTTTATTTGAAGCGTTGCCGGTTTACAGCGGTAAAATGTTTTTGTGGGAGAAACATTGGGAGCGATTGCGAACGGGAGCAGATTTTCTAAAAATTAAAATTCAGTATTCTCCCGCTTCCATTCGCGCTTTCGCCGAAGAACTTCTCGCAAAAAATCAGGCAACCGATTGCATTTTGCGCATTCAACTTTCGCGAGGCGTTGGGTTGCGTGGTTATTCCATCAAAGGCGCAGACGCGCCAACTCTGGTGATGAGTTTGCATCCAGCGCGAAAGTTTTCGTCGCCCTGCAAAATCATTACCAGTTCCGTTCGGATTTTGGCGGATGACCCGCTCACAAATTTCAAATCTTGCAGCAAACTCTCGCACATTCTTGCGCGCATGGAAGCGGACGAACAAGGCGCTGACGAAGCGTTGTTGCTGAACACCAACGGAAATATCGCTGAAGCAACGAGCGCGAATTTATTTTGGATCGAGAATAAAACCGTTTGCACGCCGCCGTTGAATAGTAGTGCGCTGCCGGGTGTGACGCGTGGATTGGTGCTCGAACTTTGCGATAAATTGAAAATCCCCGTCGCTCAAAAAAACATCACGCCCGCATTGCTGCCGCAGACGGAGGGCGCTTTTTTGACTTCCGTCGCAATTGAGGTCCGCGAAGTTTCTCGCGTCGATGAATACGATTTGCGACGCTCGCTCATCACTCAAATGTTGCGGGACGCTTATTTGAAGTATGTCGAAGGTGCGAATTAAGTCCGCAGAAATTCCGGCACAGCTAATTGATTTGAAGCCGGGCACGAATCGTTTTGGGCGCGAATCCTCGAACGATTTTCAAATCAGCCATCCATCCATTTCCGCAAGCCACTGCGAAATTATTTTGGAAAAAGATTCCATTCGCATCCGCGACCTCGGTTCGACCAACGGAACCTTTATCGAAGGCGCGCGAATTAATGAAGCCATTCTAAAACCAGGACAAAACTTTTATCTCGGCTCCGTTGAATTGGCGATCGAGTCCGGCAGCATCGGTAATGCTGCAATGAATTCGCCGGCAAATCTGGTTCGTTGCGTCCAACACCAGCGCATTTTTGCAACCGCCCAATGTCCCAAATGTCAGAGTTTTTTTTGCGATTACTGCATCATGACACGAAGCATTGAGGGCGAAATGAAAAAGTTTTGCCGTCGCTGCAAGAGTGAATGTGCTTTGGTGAATCTCGATTCATTTGGGGCAGAAACCGACGACCGACGCGCCTTTGCATTATTTACGAACGCGGTTCGCTATCCGGTTCAACGTCACGGTTGGGTTCTATTGCTTGGCGGATCGCTGCTATTGTTTTTCATCGACATGGTCATGGCTGGTCTATCTCTCGGAACTCCCTCCATGGCCGCATTTGCTTTGGTCTTCGGCGTATTAGGTTGCGGCTATTTATTTGCGTTCATGCAGCGAATCATTTCGTCCACAGCGTTGGGTGAAGAAAAAATGCCCGGCTGGCCGGATTTCACGGAAGTTTGGCAGGATATGTTTCAGCCCTTCAGATTGTTGTGGGGATTATTCGCCGCGTGCTTTGGTCCCGCCCTGGTGTGCTGGTATTTTGCCTACAACGGCTCGGACTTCGCGGAGAAAGCGCAAGTGCCATTGATCGTCGCCGGTTTTCTCTATTTGCCCATGGCGCTTTTAGCCGTGGCGATGTCCGACAGTCTTTCGTCCTTGAATCCATTGCTCGTTCTCGGATCAATCTGCAAAGTCCCGCTGCAATACCTCATCGCCTGTTTGTTACTGGCTTTTATCATCGGATTAAAATGGGCCGTTGAAGTGGCGATGGAAAAAGTGGTCCCGATATTCGCGATTCGCTATCTCATTTCCGCCGTGCTGTTTCTTTATTTTCTCATTGTCGAAATGCGCTTGCTCGGCCTGATGTATTTCTGGAACCGCCGAAAGCTCGCTTGGATATAAACCCGCGCCTCACACTTCCCCCGGCAACTTCTTCGCGGCTAACGCAGTGATCGCATCGCGACTCATTCGTTGCACAGTCCATTCATCCATCGCCACCGCGCCGAGTGACCAATAAAACTCCAGCGACGCCTTGTTCCAATCGAGCACGGAAAATTCCAACCGCCCGCAATCGCGCTCCTTCGCCACGCGCGCAATGTAAATCATCAACGCCTTGCCGTAGCCACGACCGCGAAACTCCGGTCGAATGAAAACATCTTCGAGATAAATTCCCGGCTTGCCGACAAACGTGGAAAAGGTGTGAAAGAAGACCGCGAAACCAACGTCGTCCTCTCCTTCGCGCGCAAGCAGGACTTCAGCGGTCTTGCGTTCGCTAAAAAGATTGCGACGCAACAATTCCTCGGTGGCGGTGACTTCGTGCGACAACTTTTCGTAGGCCGCGAGCTCTTTGATGAAGCGCAACACGAGTGGAATGTGGTCCACCGTCGCGGGGTGTATGGAAAATTTTTGAGTCATCAGGCCATAATCACCCGCAGAGTCATCGCGAAAAAATAATTCAGGTCACTCTTAAATCTGCGCTTATGGCACGAGGGGCTGCGTCCAGGCGCGTTCCACTTCGCCTTTGATCGGACTGATTTTGGGCTTCGAGGAAATGATTCTAGCCCGCACATAAATTTCGTCGCCTTTCAACTTGTAGCTGGCAGAAGTTCCTTTCACTTCCGCCAGCACCACGCCGATGTCTTTGCTATATCGGTGCGTCACGCGCAACGCAGCGCCACTTTCAGTTTTCAATGGTTCACTGCCCGGATCAAAACCTTTGCGCGTGCCAATAAATTGCGTCGTGTAGGTGACGCCGTCTTGCGGTTCGATTTCGATGGAATAAGTTTTGGCACCGCGCCCAACGTTTTTCAATTGCACGCCACTCGACGCGTAAAAATCTCCCGCCTCCAGCGCAGAGATAAGCGATTTTGGGGTGAGTTCTTTTGCCTTCACCATGATCCAGCCGCGACCCGGATTATTACTTTTGGCCTCGAATGAGTTGTAATGATGGGAGTCGTCCGTGCCCAGGCCGAAGATCGGTTCGAGTTTCAGTTCCGCCAAACGTTTGGTTAAAAGAATGTCCCAAACGCGATCCATGCTGGCGTGAGTGTCGTCGCCGTCATTGCGCACGCCCGGATGTCCGTTGTAAACTTCAAAAAACTTTTCGCCTTTTATGGGCAGAAGATCCTCAGCGGTAATTCCCCATTGCCAATTGGGATGGTTCAAGTGCGGGATCATCGGTTGTCCGGTTTTCTTGCGTTGTTCCAAAACGGCGTTGACATTATTTTGGATGACTTCGGTGACGCTGTTGCCGCCTTGCGGTTTGATCAGTTCGCGCAAATTGGTCGCGTTCATATGCACCGGCGAGGAGAGATGGCGGTCGCTGATTTCCTCGCCGAGCAGCAGGAGAAACTTATTTTTTTCGGCAAAAAGTTTGCGAAATTCGTCAAAGGTTTTCAGCCGGGCTTCGCGCACGCCATCTTTTTCGCGCTGCTCAACCCAATTTGTGCCGAAGCGATTCAGATAAGTTGCAAAAGCTTTCTCGCCCCCTTTGTTGGTCTCAATGTTAGTCCAGCGCTGACCTTGTTGGACAACATTATGATCGGAGAGCGCGAGGAAATTGTAGCCGTTGGTTTTATACCAATCGACGATGACTTCCGGATAAGCATCGCCGTCGCTCCACAAACTGTGCGTGTGAAGGTTGCCTTTAAACCAGCGCGCGTCGTTGGCGCGAACGGTGCAAATTGAACTGAACAGAATGGACGAGAGAAGAGCCGCGTGAAAATAATGAGTGAGCAAACGAAACAACATGCGCTTGTTTTACTAACGCCGCTTTTCCAATGCGATATTTTCTTGCAAGGTTTGTTCTTGCCGATTTGTCCGTTTTAGAAACGTTTTATTGAAGGTGGAGGCAAGTCTTTCGCGTTGCTCGTCGCTTTCTTCCACCAACCTTTCTTTGGGCGAAAGGTTTTTCTTGTGAACTTCCGGTGTGTAATGCGAGCCGTGATATTTGGCATACACCTGGGTAAATTCCGCGCCGAAGAAAAGTATTTGCGCCGAATAATAAACCCACAGAAGGATAATCACGAGCGAACCCGCCGCGCCATAAGCCGACGCCGTCGCCGCCTTGCCCAGATACACCCCCAGCCCAATTTTACCGAGGACGAACATCGCCGCTGTCAACACCGCTCCAATCCACACATCGTGCCAGGCCACTTTCACGTCCGGCAAAAATTTAAACAGCATCGCAAAGAGCAACGTCACCGCGCCAAACGAAATGACCACGGCCACGGTTTGCATGATGACATCCATGCCCGGAATTCTATCTTTGACGAATTCGCCGGCGATGGCCAGGCCCGCTTCCAATAAAAGTGACACGAGCAAAAGAAACCCGATGCCGACAACCATGCTGAAGGAAAGAAAATATTTTTTTACGAATACCCAAATCCCGCTCGCTGAAGTTTCTTCCACATCCCAAATCGTGTTCAGCGCGTCTTTCAATTGGATGAACACACCCGCCGCCCCGAAGATCAAAGTGGCAAAGCCGAGGAACGTTGCAATCGCGCTCTGCGCCGGTTTTTGTGCGGCCTTAATCATCGACTCAACTGTCTTCGCTCCTTCCTCGCCAACCAGACTTTGCACCTGAGCTACGACTTGTTGTTGGGCATCCTGGAACGCCAAACCGGCAATCGTGATCGCGATAATGATCAGCGGCGCGATGGAAAAAATGGTGTAATAAGCCAGCGCCGCTCCGAGACGCGGTGCTTTGTCGCTCATCCATTCCGAAGCAGTTTCCTTTAACAGTTTCGGAATGCTCTTGAAATTAATACGCTTGCTCATGCGGCCCTTTCTCAATCAAAGCGCAAGAGGGCGCTGTCACAATCCGGCGCGAGCCTGATTTTATCTCCCGTGAACTTCCTGACTTGCCGCAGCTTTTGGCGGCGCGCATCGAGCCACTCCGCAGGATGAGCGTTTCGTTGATACTAAAATCCGGTAAACGCCGGATTTGCGCCCCATACGAGGAATTCTAATTTGTTTTTTTCAGAAGAAATTTATGCAAACCAAATCCGATACAATTCAGGCACAGTCTGATGTCGAGCCTCAAAAGAATTTCACACAAGCAATTCTGGAGCGCCGCGCCACTTCTCATTTCAAACCCGATCCAATTCCCGACGCGGATTTGGATGAGATTTTGCGTTTAGCCGGACAAGCGCCCTCGGGTTATAATCTTCAACCGTGGCGATTCATTGTGCTCCGCGACGCCGAAAGCAAAACGCGTTTGCAGAAAGTCGCTTTTGATCAAGAGAAAATATCAGAAGCACCCGCAGTGATAATTTTTCTCGGTATGAAAGAGCAAACGAAGGAGTGGGCACGCGATATTTTTGGCGAAGGAGTCCAGCGCGGATTGGGTCGCCCCGAAAACATGGAGAAAAATATGAAAGGCGCTTTGGATTTTATTTCCAACCAGGTTGGCTGGGAGGTTTGGGTGAACCGCCATACGATGATTGCGTTTAGCTTTGCCATGCTCGCAGCGGAAACGCTCGGCTACGACACCGCGCCAATGGAAGGATTTGATTCGGCCGGAGTGAAACAGGAATTTGGAATTCCAGACGAAGCAGAGGTTGTCGCGCTGCTGGCGATTGGCCGCGGGAAAGAGCCCGACAAAAAATATCCGGGAAGACTTTCGCTCGAGAAAATTGTTTTTGCCGAAAAATATAGTGGAGCATGGAACGGAAGCGCCGCGAGAAACGGTTAGCGGTAAAATTGCAAAGGCTTAGACGCCATTCGGTCCGCGGCCGATTTCAGCATCGGTCTTGAAAAATCGATCAGGGTTCCTTCGGCCTCTGGAAACTTTCCGAAAATAGCTGCTGCCAAAATGTCGTCGCCACAACCAATGTCCAAAAACTCTGGAATCGGTGTTTCTTGTGCGCTTAGCAATCGGAGCATGACGTCAATCTGTTCTGAAGCCAGCGGGATCGCGCCGCGCACACCGTCCAAATAAGTTTGAACCAGGGTTGGAGATTGCCAAACGGTGTCAGCGCGATTGGTCATGGTTTAGTTAATTCATGGGCGATTGAGCGCGCTCAAAACCGCTTTGATCGACGCCAATTCGATGTTCGTGTCCACGCCCGCGCCCCAGCGAGTTTTTCCGTCACTGAGTTTAATCTGGATGTAAGAAATTGCCGCCGCTTCTTCGCCGGAACTCAAGGCGTGTTCGCTGTAATTCGCAATTTCAAAACGGGGGACGCCGGTTTGGGTAAAGCTGTGAACGAGCGCTGCCAGCGGACCATTTCCTTCGCCGGAAATTTCCACCAACTTGCCGTCGCGAAGAAACTTCGCTGTGCATTTCACAACACCGTCGCGACTTTCAGTTGCAAAACTTTTCAATTGCCAGGGCACATTCCGCTCCACGTATTCGTGCCAGAACATTTGCTTAAGTTCTGTTGCCGTGACTTCGCGACCGAGTTTGTCCACCGCATCGTTCGCAATCGGGCCGAACTCGCGTTGCATTTCTTTGGGTAAAACAATTCCAAATTCGCTTTCGAGCAAATACGCCACGCCGCCTTTGCCGCTCTGCGAATTAACGCGAATGACTTCGCGGTATTCGCGGCCAATGTCCGCTGGATCAATCGTGAGATACGGCACGTCCCAATTTTGTTGCGCTCCACGTTCCCATTCCGCGAGACCTTTTTTGATCGCATCCTGGTGCGAGCCGCTAAACGCGGTGAAAACCAATTCACCAGCGTATGATTGGCGCGGCGGAACGGTCATGCCGGTGCAACGTTCATAAACTTCGATAATCGAATTGAGATTTGAAAAATCCAATTTCGGATCGATGCCGTGTTGGTAAAGATTCAATGCGACCGTAACGACATCGAGATTTCCGGTACGCTCGCCATTGCCGAAAAGCGTTCCTTCGACGCGATCCGCGCCCGCGAGCAAACCAAGCTCCGTCGCCGCAACGCCGGTACCGCGGTCGTTATGCGCGTGCAAACTGATCACGAGCGATTCGCGATTTTTTATGTTGCGACACATCCACTCGATTTGATCGGCATAAACATTCGGCATCGCGACCTCAACCGTGTCTGGCAGGTTCAAGATCATTTTGCTCTGCGGCGTTGGTTGCCAGACATCCATCACGGCTTCAGAAATTTCTTTGGCAAATTCGTGTTCCGTCGCGCTGAAACTTTCCGGGGAATATTGCAACATGACCTCCGTGCCTTTGAGCCGCGCCAAACGATCTTTAATCCATTGTGCGCCGCGGACGGCAACTTCAATAATTTCTCCTGTTGATTTTCCAAATACCACGCGGCGTTGCGCGGGCGAAGTGGAATTGTAGAGGTGAATGATCGCTTTCTTGGCGCCGACGAGCGATTCGACCGTGCGCTCAATTAAATCCTCGCGCGCCTGCACGAGCACTTGCAGCCAGACATTGTCAGGCGCGCGTTTTTCTTCGATGAGTCTTCGGTTGAAATTAAATTCGGTGTTCGATGCGGATGGAAAACCGACTTCGATTTCCTTGAACCCGCATTTTACTAGAGTTTGAAACAACTCGAGCTTTTGCGAAACGTTCATCGGCACGGCCAGCGCCTGATTGCCGTCGCGCAAATCCACGCTGCACCAGATCGGCGCGCGGGAGAGAACGCGATTGGGCCATTGCCGCTCCGGCAGATGCACCGGCGGAAACGCACGATATTTTTTAGATGGTTCTTTCAACATGGCTTCGCCTTTTTCCTTAATCTTCCTTTTTCTTCGCGCCCGCAACCGGTGAATACGATTAGGAGCAAGATTTAGATTATGAGAAATAAAAAACCCCACCGCCGTTTCAGCAGGGGGGGGTCAAAATGGTTCGTAAACGAAATTAAAAACCAACCGCCACACTGCGGAGTAGCAGCGCATTTAGTAGCAGTCGAAGGTTTGAATTGGCATTCACGTCGATAACTACTAGCGGCTTGCTCGACACCGGTCAATTGGATATTTCGCGAACAGTCGGAAAGGCCGGATAAATCGTAACCATCATAACTTCAATCTTCCTGCCCTAATCCCGGCAAAGAAGCCAAAGCCCACTGCAAATCTGTCAGGACAAAGCTCCGGTCCTGGCCCGGAGCCGTCCTCCACTGGAACCACTCAACCTTCTTCAAACGATAACACCTTTTTGCCAAAACCTCACCATAGGGGTCTGGATCGACTCAGCCTAAACTCCGTTAGCCGAAAAGCTAACTTCTCAAATACGCATCCTTTATTACGAGTTCCTTGCGGAGTTTTGCACGTTGATCTTCGATGGTGAAAAATTTTCGCGCACGGACATTTTCGCGGATGCCGAGGAACGGCGCGGTCTTGGTGAAATACGACTATTCAAAACCCGGCACGTAACTTTTCAGATAGGTGTAAATGTCGTCGATCTGGCGGCGCGCTTCGATCTCGCCCATCGACAAACTGCGAGCGCCCGTGCATCCACACCGGCGACCCGTTCGCGCAACCCGACGACGATGGACTGATTATTCTGGCCAAAATATTCCGCCGGAATAAAATCGGTGAGATAAGTGCGCGACTGGTTGGCGATGCTCATGCGCAATTTTTCCGTGTCCACGCCCGCGATGCAGAACATCAATGTCGGTGGTTGCATGCCCCCTTTTTCATTTTCTTTTCCGCAGGGACACCAGCGCGAAATGCCACGTCGCCGTCGCCGGTGCAATCGATGACGATTTTTCCAAGAACAGCTTCGCGGCCACTTTTACTTTCGGTGATGATGCCTTTGATTTTATCGCCGTCCATCACGACGTCCGCGCTGTTTGTGTAAAAAGTTACATCGACGCTCGCTTCGGTAAGCATTTCGAGCGCGACGGTTTTGACCGCTTCAGGCTCGAGGAGCGTGATGCCCATGTGAAGCGGGCAGGGGCGATGTTCGCTCGCGCCCTTCCGCGCTTTGAGGGGATCAATAAATTTCAGCGCAAACCTTTGATGATTTGATTTCCTTTTTGTCCGAGAAAACCAAGCACCGGCAAACCAATCGTCATGTTACCACCGACAAAACTGCGACTCTCAATCAAACCAACTTTCAATCCGTCTTCGGCGGCAGCCAGAGCGGAAGTTAATCCAGCAGGCCCACCGCCGACGACGAG
>JBDSLX010000074.1:0-6804 GCA_039916145.1 Verrucomicrobiota bacterium
ATCGCGAACGTCATCAAAAATGTTCAGCGACCAACGCTCGTTATTTCGCACAACAAAACTTTGGCGGCGCAACTTTACGCAGAGTTCAAAGGATTTTTTCCAAAGAACGCTGTCGAATATTTCGTCAGCTATTTCGATTATTATCAGCCCGAAGCTTACATTCCGCGCACCGACACGTTTATCGAAAAAGATTCGAGCGTGAACGAGGAGATCGAGCGGATGCGGCTCTCGACGATGAGTTCCCTTTTTTCCCGGCGCGATGTGGTGGTCGTCGCGAGTGTCTCCTGCATTTACGGAATCGGTTCCAAGGAAGATTACGAAGCGCTCATCATCGGCATTCACGTTGGAATGGAAATGTCGCGCGAACAATTGCTCAGTCGTTTTATCAGTTTGCTCTACTCGCGAAACGACATTGCGTTTGAACGTGGAGAATTTCGCGTGCGCGGCGACACGGTGGAAATTCGCCCATCGCATTTGGAAGAAGGTTTGCGCATTGAATTTTTCGGCGAAGAAATCGAACGCATCACGCGCTTCGATCCATTGACCGGCGACAAAATCGAAACGTTGCAAAACGCGGTGGTTTATCCCGCCAAACAATTCGTCACGACGGAAAACAAAACCAAACGCGCCATTCTCACGATTCGCGAAGAACTCGGCGACCGGATCGCGCAGTTTGAAAAAGTTGGCAAACTTCTCGAAGCGCAACGGATCAAAATGCGTACGGAATATGATTTGGAAATGATGGAAGAAATGGGCTTTTGTTCCGGCATCGAAAATTATTCGCGCCATCTCAGCGGGCGTCCGCCGAACTCCATTCCAAACACGTTGCTCGATTTTTTTCCGGAAGATTTTCTCCTCGTGATTGATGAATCGCACGCGACGGTTCCGCAAATCGGCGGGATGTATGCCGGCGACCGTTCGCGCAAAGAAACTTTGGTCGAACACGGTTTTCGCCTGCCGAGCGCGCTGGATAATCGACCGCTGAATTTTCTGGAATTTCAGTCGCACCAGAACCAAACGATTTACGTGAGTGCGACTCCGGCTCCGACTGAAATCGAATGGTCAAAGGGCCGTGTCGTCGAACAAATTGTTCGTCCCACTGGATTGATTGATCCGAAAATTACGGTCAAGCCGCTCAAAGGTCAGATTGATGATTTGATTAACGAGGCGCGGAAACGTGTTGAATCGAAAGAGCGAATTCTGGTCACGACGCTGACCAAACGCACCGCGGAAGAGTTGACGGATTATTTGCGCGATGTCGGAATCAACGTGCGTTATTTGCACAGCGAAATTGACGCCATCGAGCGCGTGGAAATTTTGCGCTCGCTCCGCAAAGGTGAATTCGATGTGTTGGTGGGAATTAATTTGCTGCGCGAAGGTTTGGATCTCCCTGAAGTTTCGCTCGTCGCAATTTTAGACGCGGACAAGGAGGGCTACTTGCGCAGCGCGACAAGTTTGATTCAGACAGCGGGACGTGCGGCGCGACATCTCAACGGCGAAGTAATCCTTTATGCCGACGTGATGACGCAGAGCATCCAGAAATTTCTCGCGGTTTCTGAATATCGCCGCACCAAACAAATTGCTTACAACAAAGAACACAACATCACACCGCGCAGTGTCAGTCGAGCGGTGGAAGACAGTCTCGCAGTTTATCACAGCGCGAAACGCAAAGCGGCGATGGTGCTAAACGATGCGGCGGGGAATATCGACGTGGTTGAAACCATTCGCGAACTCGAAGGCGAAATGATCACCGCCTCCAACAATTTGGAATTTGAAAAGGCCGCTTTGCTGCGCGATCAGATTCGAGAATTGAAAAGAAGTTCAGGAGAAATTATTTCCAGCGCAACCAAAAAAGTAAGCTACGGCAAATCGAAAAAGCGCCGGTTTGGATAGCGCCTGCCTCCCGCCGACGCGTCGGAGATTGTTGGAAACTTCTTCAACGGAAGTTTTGATTCGCACTCGTAACGAAGCGCAATAGCTTTGGTTTGACAATCCCTGTTGATTGGCGCGCCTGTTTGACTAGTTAAATTGCAGCTATTGTCCACTAGACACTGCCTGTTTGAGGTTCAGATTCTTTGTATGGAATTGCGACACCTCAGATATTTCGTTTCTGTGGCGGGGGAATTAAGTTTTACTCGGGCAGCAGCAAAACTACATCTGGCGCAGCCGTCTCTCACCCGTCAGATTCATAACTTGGAAGATGAGATCGGTGTCCGGTTATTCGACAGGATCAAAAAACATGTTTCGTTGACAGCAGAAGGGAGAGGTTTTCTGTTCGATGCCAAGCGACTCTTGGAATTAAGCCTGGAAAGCGTGAAATCCGTGCAACGGTGCAGCCGGGGCGAATCGAGCCATTTGAACGTTGGCTATTTGTGCAAATTCAATTTCGATCTTCTTCCCAAAACGTTGAAGGCGTTTTATCAAGTCTGTCCTGAAATCGCTTTAAACTTGTTTGATATGCCCCCGGCCGCGCAGCTTCGGGCGCTCGAAGAACGGAAAATCGATCTGGCCTTTATGGGTTTGCGCCCGCCGGTTGCCAGCCACAATCTGAACTCGTTAATCTGGGAACGTGTCGCCCAGCACGATCTCGCGGTCGTTTTGCCAGTCCATCATCCGTTGGCGCAAAAAAACAAAATCAAACTATTGGAACTACAATCGCTGTTCTTCGTCACGCTGTCAGAAGAAACGCATCCTGGGTCGGAGGCCTGGTTGATCAGTATTTGTCAGGAGGCAGGTTTCACTCCAAAAATCGTGCAGCACGTAGAGAGCGAATCAGCCATCCTGCCTTTTGTCGCTGAAGGATTGGGCGTGACCTTGGCACGCGATCAAATTAAAAAACTGCCTCATTCCGGTGTGGTTTTTCGTCCGCTGGAGGCATCGGCGAAAGTTGACTACTGGATTGCCTGGCATGGTGAGAACCGTTCCAAGGCTCTCAGCCAATACATCGAAATTGTAAAAAAAGAAGTTCCTGCCGCTGAATCAAATGGAGTAGGTCGGACAACGCGTCCTCTCGCTTCTGCTATGAGCACCCTGTTTGCAAAGTCGTCACGCGACTCTGTGGGGCAGGCTTCCAGCCTGCCTGTCCCGGGGCATCTTTCCCCATCTTCAAGTTCGCGGGCAGAAGCCCGCTAGTCAGGTAGATTGCCTGCCATGGTTTTCAACAAGCTTCTAATTTGTTTTCGCAGTGTCTGGTTTTTGAGAAGGCGGGAGTGAGCTTTCTCATATTTCCCCAACGCCTCGCATTTAATCTCCCAACCACATAGCTACTCGCTGCCCCTCACTCGCCGGATAAGCACCATTAAGAATATGAGCTAATCCATGAAGCTCCATAGCTACAAGGTATTGGAACGATGCAAACAAAGTATTGGGCAACTTCACTTACAAATGAGAAAAATATTCTGAAGTTATAAATCGCAACAAACCTAATTAAAAAACTATGAAACCAAATATTATTAAACAGACGGTGGTGTTAACAGTGGCGCTGATAGGAGTTTCCCAGACAGTTCTGGGACTTGATACTCAGGGAAGCAGTTCCGCCTATGGACTGTCTGCAGATACACGCCTCAGCGATCTGAATACCCTCCTGGGCATCGGTGTGGGCGTTACCTTGGCCCCCACTCCCACGGCCTCAGGAGTCGCTCCGCCGCCCTACAGTTTCAGCAATACATTGGCGTCCGTTACAGCAAACGCCTCCTCGGCTCTGTTAGGTAGAGGATCGATCAGTAACAGTTCTGGCGTGCTCAACGTCAGCGCAAGCTCAACCGTCAATGGAGGCACCGGCAGTCGCAACGCGCAAGCTTCCTCCTCAGTCGCCAATTTCAACTCAAGTGTCGGTTTGACTGGCAGAGCCAGTCTTCTCAACACCGTCAACTTTTTTACTTTCAACGGCTTGACGCTCTCCTCCTCTGCCTCTGTCAGCGGGGACTACAATGCGTTCACCACTTCGGGTGGCTCAGTCATTATCGACGCCAATGGTGCTGGTGACGGATTTACAACCTTCAATATTCTTGGAGTTAACTTTAATGTCGCGGTTGATTCCCTTGGACAGGTTGCTCCCAATACAACCTTAAACATTAATTCCGCGTCGAGCGCATTATTTTCAGATTCCTTAGGCACGGACTTGACCGGTAGCCTGAGCATAATACTCAACGAACAAATTTTAACTGGCGATGGCATCACGTCGCGCGGGCTTGAGGTCAACGCCTTGCACGTAAACTTCAACGATGCAGGCGCTAGTTTTTTCAACCTGCTTGGTGTAAAAATAGATGACGCTAACCTCGTTAACGGAGGATTCATCGTCGGCCATTCTCAAGCCGCACTGGTAGCGGTTCCAGAGCCTTCAACCGTTGGCCTGCTCGCGTTGGGCGGTTGTCTGGCATTCCTGCGGATTCGCTCACCCTTCTTCAAAGGTTGATCAATGTTACAGCGCGACGCATCCTGTTTGTCCCCGATTCGCCGCGCTACACCTTAACGGGAAACTCAATATCAGTTTGTAGCAAAAAAAATATCTGTATCTTTATGAACTCAACAAAAATATTTTTGGCTGTCTCAATTAACTTTGTTCTGTGCAGTTTCGGTTCGTTTTTGTCGCTGCTACAGGCAGATGTTCGGTCTGAATCAGTTATTGTTCACGAAATCCGGGGGGCTGCTTATTATGCTCAGAAAGACGGGAATTGGTTTCCTTTGAAAACAAAGAGCCACTTGAAACCAGGGACGCTTATCAAAACAGCCCCGGAGTCGAGCGCAGTTCTTCAATGGGAAAAGAGCGGACGCGTGGTGAAAGAAAGCGGGGATTCCGTTCTCCGACTCGTTAAATTAAATGTGTATGAGACTCCGCTGGAAACCATCACAGAGACTGACATCGATTTGCTTCAGGGAAGTGTGAGTGGAGCCGAGAATAGAAATTCGAGAATGTCCCATTTCAAAGTTAATCTGGCCGATGGGTATGTCATTCTGGACGGAACGCAATATCACGTCGAAGCCAATGGAAGCCTGAGCATTTATCGCGGGGCAGCATCCCTCATGTTTGCAGGTAATGAAAAAAAATTGGTCGCGGGACAGAAGTTTTCGCCGGCATCGGGAAATATTGTTTTTGATCGCGCGCCGCCAATAGAAACGTTTCCCGCCATTGCAACAGTTGCTTCCTTCAGATCGTCACGGCCATGCGAAGAACCTGTATCTCCCCACGGAAACAACGGTGTGGGCAACGGAATAGATCCTCAGCCTCCCGGCAATCCTCCCATTAATGACGGGCCGGGCACTGGTCCCGGGAACCCTGGCAACAACCCTCACCACTCTTCGACGCCACATCAAAATCCTGGCAACCACCACTGTCCGCCACCACATCAAACCCCCATCCGTGGAAACAATGGTGTGGGCAACGGGATAGATCCTCAGCCTCCGGGCAATCCTCCCATCAACGACGGGCCGGGAACCGGTCCCGGAAATCCTGGCAACAACCCGCACCACTCATCCGCCGACACGTTAAACCCACACCCTGGGAAACAGCGAGGTGGCAATAGTATTGATTAACCTGCGGGGACGCATTTTGAAATTGACACAACCCATTGAAGTCAGCGCGAGATTGTAAAATGAAATCGAAATCACCCTTAACATAAAAAAGCCTATGATAGAAATATTCGACCAAGTTAGAATTGAGATCTGCGACAACTTTGGAGCATCCCTGCTTTTGCTGATCGCTGGAACAGTGGCCCTCACGTTTATCGGTTATCTGTTGATCGATTACGTTCGACATACACTAAAGATTGTGCGGATAAAAAGACGGCATCGGCTCGAACATTGTACTGGCCTTGTCCGAATTGGTGGACAGGGTAGTGAATGGATGAGGCATGGGTATTTTTAGTTAAGCTGCGTTTCAAAGTCCACAGGTGATTTGAAACCGAGTGCGCTGTGGAGCCGCGCCGGTTGTATAAGATTTCGATCCACTCAAAGATAGCCGCCCGAGCTTGCGCGCGTGTGGCAAACTGGCGGCGATGGATCAGTTCGCGTTTGAGGCTGGCGCTGGCATATTGGACTCCGCGATCGGAATGAGTCCCCAACCGGCTCGTTGACGCCGATGAGGCAAGGCCATGTCCAATGCCGCCAGCGGCGGGTGCAACGATCCAGCACTCCAGCCACGTAGATATTGATTTTAATTGCGCGCCGCCATTTGAAACACTTCCTCAAATTGCAACGGTTGCTTCTCTCTGAGATCATCGTCACGGGTTGAAAGACCTGTATCACCTCACGGGAACAACGGTGTGGGCAACGGCGAAGACCCCAAGCAAATCCTGGCAACCGGCGGTTACGATCCATGAAAACAAATTTCGGAATTGAAATTCGGCGACGATCAGAATCTATCAGAAGTGCCGCGTTCTTCCGTTAAGAAAATGGTCGGGACGGTGAGATTTGAACTCACGACCTTCTGAACCCCATTCAGACGCGCTACCAAGCTACGCTACGTCCCGACCGATTGGCGCTTTGCAGCGCGGAGAAATACTATGACGCGTTGGCGCGAATTCAACAACTTTCAATTTTTCACCGCAACGGTTTGATCTTTGCCCGGATCGAGTCTCCAAAATCCTTTTGGAATATTGGGGTCGAGTGGTTCGATGGTGGTCGGGGGAAGTTCGGCTGCTGTTTGTCGGAGTTGGGCCAGATGTTTTCTCGTCGTAAAAAGACCGGAATAGTTTTCGTCAACCCAGACTGGCGAATAGCCGCGAGCCTGCAAATCCTGAATCGTAACCTGGTCGGATTTCAGGTTTAAGATGATAAAATCGACGCGGTAATCGCGAAGAAGTTTGT
>JBDSLX010000075.1:0-13190 GCA_039916145.1 Verrucomicrobiota bacterium
GCATTGCTGATGCCGTTTGCCAAACAGCGCGATTACTGGCGCAGGGCTGATGGCACCGCGCCGCTTCGGAAAACGGATTTGGAAAAGAAGAAAGATTATCTCGCGGAATAATTTTCCAAGCCGCTGACGTATTTGCAGGTGAGCCAAAGATCGCGGCACGTCATCAGAACCGGGCCTCGTCCGGCGAAACGTCGCGCCGAGGAAATCACGGCGGGCCGGAGCGTCACAGTTTTTCCCGCTTGCGCGAGGCGACGTGAAAAATCGACATCTTCAAATAATTTCATTTCCCTGAAGCCGCCCAGTTTTTCGAAAACATTGCGCCTGACAAAAATTCCCTGGTCGCCCAGGAACAGGCCGAACAGGGAACAACGTAGAGTTGCGACAGCGCAGGTGCAGCGGAGAAAAAGCGAATCGGAATCAAATCGCCGCGCGAACCCGCCGCCGACCACGCGCTCGTTTTTCAAAGCTCCTGCGATTTGCTCCAAGCTGAAATCGTGAAGATGCGTGTCGCCGTGGAGGAATAAAAAAATATCGCCGCTTGCTGTTTTTGCCCCCGCGTTCATCTGCAAACTGCGTCCAGATTTGTCCGAGGTCACAATGTTCGCTCCTGCCGCGATGGCGATTTGCAGCGTCGCGTCGTGGCTGCCTCCATCGGCGATGATGATTTCATGCGCCGCTGAGTTGGCGCGAATTTTTTTCAGCGTGACTGGCAAATGCCCTGCCTCATCCAGCGTTGGAATAATGATTGAAATCATTTTTGCTACGGCTGGGAGCGGGAATCGGGTTGGCCGCGACTTAAACTTCCTTCACCACGCCCCAGAACACGTCCAGTTTTTTAGTGAGATAAAGTTTCACCGCCTTCACTAAAGTTTTTGATTCGAGTTTTTGTCCGGCGGCGACGATTTCCTGCAACGTCGCATTGGAATGAACCGGCGTGCTGTCCTGCGCGATGATGGGGCCTTCATCCAAATGCATGCTCACAAAGTGCGCGGTGACGCCGATGATTTTTACGCCGTGTTCGTAAGCCTGCCGATACGCCTGTGGCCCCGGAAAACTCGGTAACAATGACGGATGAATATTGATAATTTTATTTTTGTAACGCCAAACAAAATTGGGCGAGAGAATTTTCATGAAGCGCGCCAGCACGACGAAATCAACTTCATGTTCGTCGATCAACTTCAAAGCCTTTGCTTCGGCGCTGTTTCGTTCTTCCCAGGGAATGCACACAAACGGCAGGTTGTTTTTTTTGGCCAGAGGTTGAAGGTCGCCGCGATTGGCGATGACCACCACCGGTTCGGCATTTTTAAACTGACCTTTCTTTAAAGCACTTGCCAACGCTTCGAAACAATGCGTTTCCTTCGTTACCATGATGGCGAAACGTTGTTTGCGTTTGGGATCGGTGAAGCGTAAACGAATCTCCATGCCCAACGCCTGCGCAAGTTTTTCCAATCCGCCGCGCAAAACTTTCGCGTCAAATTCGTTTGTTTTCCACGAAGCCTGAATGGTCATGCTGAACTGGCCGCGCGTGACTTGCTCTTCAAGCGCTTCGATGTTGGCGCGTTGTTCGAAAAGGAAACTGGTTACGCGAGCGATGACCCCGGTTTTATCGAGGCCGATGACCGTGATGGTGGCAAAAATTTTCATTGAAGTCGGCGACAAGGCTAGAGGCAAGCTGCGTAACGCAAAAGAAAATTTTACTTTCGCGAAAGCGGTAAATCTTAGCGGCTCAATTTCTTTGACCCGGAACGCAACTTTTTCTATGTTCCCGTGTTTCTCTGAAGGGGAATAACCGAAATGGCACTTGTATCCATAAAAAATCTATTGGCCGAAAGTGAGTTGGCCACGCCCGCGCAATTTGAGGAGTGCAACAAAGCGTGGCGCGTGGCGATCGAGAGCGGTTCGCAGGATTCACTGCTCACTTTCATTTGTCACGAACGCGGCTTGTCCGAAGAAGTTTTTTTGCAGCAACTCGCCAAAGCTTTGGGGTGGCCTTATCTCGAACTGGCGAAAATGGATCCGCAACCCGAAGCGCGAAGCAAAATATCGACGAAGGTCGCTTTCCAATATTTCGCGCTGCCGACGAAATTTGAGAACGGAATGTTACAGGTCGCGGTAAGCAATCCGTTTGATGCCGCCATGCTCGGCGCAGTTCAATTCGATGCGCGTGGGCCGGTCCAATTTGCGCTCGCCCCGAAAACTGAAATCGAAAAATCGCTGAAAAAATATTACGGCGTCGGCGCAGAAACGCTCGACGAGATGTCGAAGGACGAGCCACTGGAATTGCTGGTCAGTGACGACAAGGAAATTACCGAAGGCGATCAGGAGGCGAGTGTCATCAAGTTCGTCAATCAAATCATTTGGGAAGCTTTCAAAGATCGCGCGACGGATATTCATTTCGAACCGGCGGAAGACGAATTGCGTATTCGGTATCGCATCGACGGCATTTTACATCAAACTCCCATGCCGCCGCAGTTGAAGCGTTATCAAGCCTCGCTCATCTCTCGCATTAAAGTCATGTCCGGGATGAACATTGCCGAAAAGCGTTTGCCGCAAGACGGACGCATTAACGTGCGAATCAAAGGCGAAGAAATTGATATTCGCGTTTCAACGGTGCCGACGGTTTATGGCGAAAGTGTTTCCCTGCGTTTGCTGACGCGTGGGAAAATTTTCTTCAGCATGGAAAAACTCGGTTTTTCTCCTCTGGAAGAAGCCGCCATTCGCGAAATCATCATCAAGCCCCACGGTATTATGCTCGTGACCGGCCCGACCGGTTCCGGCAAATCCACTTCACTTTATTCGTTTCTCAGCACCATCAATTCTGTCACAAAACGAATTATCACAATTGAAGAACCGGTCGAATATGAACTCAAAGGAATTAACCAAATCGCGGTGCGTTCGGATATTGGGCTGACGTTCGCGATGGGGTTGCGCCACATTTTGCGCCAAGACCCGAACGTGATCATGGTCGGGGAAATTCGCGATTTGGAGACGGCGGAAATCGCCATTCGCGCGGCGCTCACCGGACATTTAGTCTTCAGCACGCTCCACACGAATGATGCGCCGAGTGCCTTTACGCGTTTGATCGACATGGGCATCGAGCCGTTTCTCGTGGCCTCATCCGTTGAGGCAATTCTCGCGCAACGTTTGGTCCGGACCATTTGTCCACATTGCAAAGTCGAGCAGAAAGTGGAGCGGGATTTTCTCCGCAAAATTGGTTTTCCCGCCAACGAAATCGAGACCGCAAAATTTTGGCGCGGCGCGGGTTGCGAGCAATGCCGTCAACTGGGTTACCAGGGGCGCATGGGAATTTATGAACTATTGATTTTAAACGAAGCGATTCGTCCGCTTGTAATGAATCGCGCACCAGCTTCGACGATTGCGCAACGCGCGATGGAAGAAGGGATGCGTACGCTGCGCACCGACGGTTGGAATAAAGTGAGAGCCGGATTAACCACCGTTGAAGAGGTGCTGCGTGTAACGCAAACGGAAGAACACATGAAATCGCTGGTGGACGACAGCAGGACGGAAGTATGGGTGAAAAGTTGAAGAAGTCCCACTGGCATTTTGCCAACGTGCTTGATCTGGGCGTGCATTCCCGGCGTCTTTGGCAATTTTCTGTTCAGGACGGAAAATTCAACATCGCGCGCGATCAGACTCTTTCGCCCAATGAAATGCCGCCGGGGCATGTCGCGGCCAAAAGTTGGAACACCATATGGCAACCGAAGCTCAATGTCGCATGGATACCCGCCGATAAAGTTTTTCTGCGAGTGGTCCAATTGCCGAGCAGCGATTTTGCCGAAACGATTTCAATGGTGGAATTGCAGTTGGAAAAAATCTCGCCGCTGCCGGTCGCTCAAATTGTTTGGAGCGTCGAGCTTTTACCTAAAGGCGCGGAAGATCATCTGCAAACTGCGATTGTCATTATTGTGGCCCGCGATGTCGTTGAAGAATTCCTCGGCCAATTGGAAGGGCAAAAGTACCTCGCCGATCGCCTCGAATTGCCGGTCATGGATGAATTATTGGCGACGAAAATTCAAGAGGATGGCGTTTGGATTTATCCGGGTGTAACCACGGCTTCGCCATATCTCGTGGCCTGGTGGTATGGGGGAATTCTCCAAAACGTTACTTTGTTTTCACCCGCCGCAGACCAAGATTTGGGGGATCTGCTCAAGCAGCAGATTTCGCAAGTGGCTTGGGCGGGTGAATTGGAAGGGTGGATGACGTCGCCGCCGCGCTGGCATATGGTTGCTGACGGAGCGACTGCTGCAATTTGGGAGCCAATTTTAAACCAGGTTTCCGATCAACCTGTGCAAATAGTCGCTGCCGCGCCGCAGGCGCAAATTGCCTCCCTGAGCGCCAGACGCGCGGTGCAATCCAACGGCGTCGCCAATTTGGTCCCAACAGAATATACGACGCGTTACCGCCAGCAGTTCGTCGATCGTCTTTGGATGCGCGGATTAGGCGCGGTCGTCATCCTTTATCTGATTGGTGTGGTGATTTATTTTGGCGCGCTTCAGGTTTTGAAATTCCAACGCTATCGGGTGCAGAACCAGGTGAAAGCAATCAGCCAGTCTTACACAAACGCGCTAAAAATGGAGGCGCGGATTCGGGTTCTTGAAGACCGAAAAAATTTGCAATTTGCTGCGCTGGATTGTTGGAAAGCGGTGGCTGAACTTTTGCCGTCCGAAGTGTCGATGGACCAATTGATTTTTCAAAGAGGAAAAACATTTGACCTCTATGGCACCGTGCCGCAGGAGCACGAGCTTGAAATTACAGATTTTAATCAAGCGCTCAGGCGTTACAAAGTAAACGGAGATGTATTATTTAGCGAAGTGAGTTCGTCCGGAAGCCGAATTCGCGGAGCAATGGTCGAGTGGAAATTTTCGTGCAAACTGCGGAGTGGGGAAGACACCAAATGAGTTCATACCTCGACAAATTAAATTTGCGTCCGCAGGAACGACGTTTGATCGTTGGCATTCTTATTGTGATCTTTGTCGTGCTGAATGTCTGGCTGGTTTGGCCGCGCTTTGGTGATTGGAAGCGAGTAAAAGGAGAATTGGAAAAAGCGCATAAAAACGGGGTGCTTTACCGGCAAAAAATTGCTCAAGCGGATGGGACAAACGGTTTTATTGCGCGTTTAAAAATACTGGAGGGGGAAGGGGCGCAGGCGACAGTTGCGGATGAACAAGAAATCCAATTGGAGCGCACGGTGAAAACCCAGGTGCAGATGAGCAAAATAATGGTGAGTCAATATTCTAAAGTCACTCGCTCCAGCAGCGCGCAGACGACCAACGAATTTTTTGAAGAGCAATCCATCAAGATCAGCGTCAACACGGGCGAGAAAGAACTGATTGATTTTCTATTGAACATTGGCGCAGGCGGTTCGATGATTCGCGTGCGTGACCTGGATTTGAAACCCGCCGACCAAAATCGCTATCGCCTTCAGGGCACAATCACTTTAAGCGCAAATTATCAGAAAAAGCAGGCGGCTAAACCGGCTGCGACCCCGGTCAAACCTGCTCCGCCGACGGTTAAGCCGCCGCCGACAGGAATTAAGAAGTCGTGAACCAAAACAAGTCATGAAAACTATCTATTCTCTCACTCTCCTTCTGCTGTTCACACAATTCGCCTGTGCGCAAACCAACGTGCCAGCACTTGTGACAAACGTGACTGTTGCGCCGACCAATGCGCCACTCGCATTACCAGTTCCACGCCGCGCGGTGCCGCTTCGCGGAACGAATTCGCCTGCGCCCACCTTCAACCCAAATGCAACTGCCGCTCCGAGTCCGCTCGCCCCCCCCACGATTTCCACTCCGTCCATGACAACGAAAACCACGGTGCGGACGAATGCTGTGGGTGAAGTGGCCAATATTGAATATAATTTTCCTCAACTTCCACTCGAACAAGGTCTGGAAAATTATGCAAAGCTTGTTGGCCGAACCATTTTGCGATCTCCGCAAATACAGCCGACGCTGCAATTGACTTTAAAAACCGAATCTCCTTTGACCCAATCGGAAGCCATCATGGCCTGGGAAACAATCATGGGAATGAACGGTATCACGATCGTGCCCATTGGAGATAAATTTATGAAGGTGGTTGTTGAGGCGCAAGCTCCTGGCGCAGGGGGGAAATTCTCAGAGAAAACTGGAGAAGAATTGCCCGACGCCGGAAGATTTGTCACCCACATCGTGCAGATTAAATATGCAGTCGCGGCCGAAGTGCAGGCCGCTATTAGTCCGTTCGCCAAGAATCCGGCGGCAGTTGTAGCGATTCCCACCAGCAATACCCTTATTTTGCGTGACTATTCGGAAAACGTGAAACGCATGCTCGAAGTTATTGAGAAAATCGACATTGTGAGCGAACTGAATGTTAAACCCGAGGTCATCCCCATCAAATACGCATTGGCCAGTGACATTCAACAAGTGCTCGGCAGTTTGACTGCGAGTGGTCCCGGAATTTCCGTTGGCCGCAGTACTCGAGGGGCAAGCACGACTCCCGGCGGCTATCAACCCGGTGCTCCGGGATCTCTCCCGATTCAAGGGCAGCCCAATCCCCAGCCCGGTCTGGGACAATCAGGTTTAAATACGGCCGGCACAAGCGGTCGCAGTCGCTTTCAACAAAATCTGCAAAATATCGTCAGTCGCATTGCCTCCGGAGGATCGGGTGATTTTCAAGTGATCGGCCAGGCAAAAATTATTGCTGATGACCGAACTAATTCGCTCCTTATTTTCGCCAATGACCAGGACATGGTGATGATCAAAACCATTATTTCGCAATTGGACGTTGTTCTCGCCCAGGTTTTGATCGAAGCCATTGTCATGGAAGTGACGCTTGAACAAGGCCAGAATCTCGGAGTCAGTTACTTGCAACAGCCAAAACGGGCGGGAAATGTCGATGTCGCAGGCGGAGTCAATAATGGCCAGCCTTTTCTCAACCCAAGAAATTTCTTTAACAGCGGTGGAACAAATGGAGGAGCCGGGGTTCCACTCGGCATCGGAGATTTGCCCGGCGGATTCAGTTATTTCGCCAAAATTGGTGATGATTTTGATGTCGCCTTGACCGCCATTGCAACGGATGGCCGCGTCAATGTCCTTTCGCGTCCGCGCATCCAAACTTCCCATGCGGTTCCGGCGACTTTGTTTATCGGCGACACGGTTCCTTACATTACCGGAAGTTCCTATGGCGATTTTGGCGGCAACTTCGGCAACTCGCGTTCGACTTATCAGGAAAAACGCGTCGGCATCACGCTGGATGTTTTGCCACTGATCAATCCCGATGGCCTCGTCGTGATGGATATTCAGCAAAATATTCAACAACTCGGGACGACCATTAAAATTGATAACAACGATGTCCCGACCACGACAGAGCGTTCCGCATCAGCCAAAGTCGCGGTGCGGGATCGCGAAACTATTATTCTGGGCGGGTTTATTACCACCAGCAAAAGCAAAACCAAATCGGGCGTTCCATTTTTGAAGGACATCCCTTTGTTGGGAGCGGCCTTTCGTAGCACGACTGATTCGTCTAAGCGCGTGGAATTGATTATTTTAATGAAGCCGACGGTGTTGCCAACGCCTGAAGCCGCAGCCTTGGTCGCAGCGAGTGAAAAGGATAAGATGTCAGGCGTTAAACAAGGCGAATACGAAATCCGTGAAGAGGAACGCAAGCGCCAGGAAAAAATTGAACGGGAAATGCGCAAGAAACTTGGGATCAAGGAGCGGTCGCTCTAATCGTCCGGCACCATGCCGTCGCGCGGAAAAATCCTGGTCATTCGCGGCGGCGCCATTGGCGATTTCATTTTAACGCTGCCGGTTTTTTCCGCGCTCCGGCAACAATTTCCGGAAGCCCATCTTGAAGTTCTTGGTTATCCCCACATCGCCAATCTTGCGCTCGCTGGAAAATTAGTTGAGCAAGTTCGTTCTATTGAAGCACGGCCGCTCGCGGGGTTTTTCGCTCGCGGCGGAAATTTATCGGAAGAGTTGCGCGAATATTTTTCGAGCTTCGACATCATTATTTCGTATCTCTACGATCCCGACAAAATTTTTCAAACGAATGTAGCGCTTCATTCCAAAGCGCAATTCATCGCGGGTTCGCATCGACCCGATGAAAATCTAAAACTGCATGCAACGAAAGTTTTTCTCCAACCGCTCGAACGCCTCGCCATTTTTGATGCTGACCCCATCCCGAAATTCTCTCTCGATTCACAACCGACAACTCTTAACTCGTTAGCTCTTCATCCCGGCAGCGGAAGCGAGCGGAAGAATTGGCCCGAAACGAAATGGTCAAGTCTGATTGCCCAAATTCTCGAAAAAACAAGTTTCAATCTGCTTTTGATCGGTGGCGAGGCGGAAGGAGCCAGGTTAAAAAGGTTATCGGCGAATTTGCCTGACGAGCGCGTCAAACTTGCCGAGAATCTTTCGTTGGTTGATTTGGCTGCGCGCCTGGAAAGCTCCGCCGCATTCATCGGGCACGATTCTGGCATTTCTCATCTCGCAGCTGCGCTCAATTTGCCGGGCCTTATTTTGTGGGGCGAAACGATTGCAGAAATTTGGCGTCCACCAAATTCGCGATTCAAAATCATTCGACACCCTGAAGGTTTAGCGCGACTTTCCGTTAAGCAAGTTATCCAGGAGGTAAAAAACTTGTCTGCCGAAAAGCGTTTGACCCGGTTGTAAGTTTTCCGCTTCAGAACGAAATTTCCCCGCGACTTGCAAGTTCAAGGGGGAAAACCGTTGACGCACCAAAATGCGTTACCTAGATTTGCCGGACGTTTTTTCTGATTCAGATTAGGATTTTTACATGAGCACACACTCAACTGAGACGGCCAGCAAAGGTTTGGAAGGCATTGTCGCTGCGAGCACCCGGTTGAGCGATGTCAAAGGCGATGTCGGCGAATTGATTTATTGCGGCTACAACATCAACGAACTCGCCGGGAAAGTTTCCTACGAAGAAACCGTTCATCTGCTCCACTACGGTCATTTGCCGAATAAAAAAGAACTTGCCCAACTCAAGGCCAAATTGGTCGAAGAACGCGACCTGCCGCAGGGCGTGATCGACATCATCAAAAAACTTCCCAAGACCACGCCGCCGATGCACGCGTTACGCACGATTGTTTCCGCGCTCGGCTGTTTTGATCCTGAATGCGACGATGATTCGCTCGATGCCCAACGCGAAAAAGCGATTCGTTTGATTGCACGCATTCCGATTGCGATGGCGTATTTTCATCGCGCGCGTCAGGAGAAATCACTTTTGCCCCCCGACAATTCTTTGAGCGAGGCGGCGAATTTTCTTTATCTCATCGACGGCGAAAAACCTTCCGAGGAAAAAGAAAATACGCTCGATCTTTGTTACGTGCTCCACGCCGATCACGGCATGAACGCTTCGACTTTTTCAGCCCGTGTGACCATTGCAACTTTGAGCGACATGTATTCCGCGATTACGAGTGCGATTGGAACTTTGAAAGGTCCGCTGCACGGCGGCGCGAACGAAGGCGTCATCAAAATGCTCAAGGAAATTGGCAGTCTCGACAAAGTCGATGCCTACGTTCAGGAGTGTCTGGCGCAAAAGAAAAAAATCATGGGCATCGGGCATCGCGTTTATAAAACACTCGACCCGCGCGCGCCGCATTTGAAACGGATGGCGCAAATTCTCAGCGCGAAACTCGGCGAGCCAAAATGGATTCAAATGAGCGACCGCATTGCGGAAATCATGCTCAAGGAAAAACAGCTGCACGCGAACGTCGATTTCTATTCTGCGACCGTCTATTACTCGCTCGATATTCCCACCGATTTATTCACGCCTATTTTTGCCATTGCTCGAACCAGCGGTTGGACGGCCCATGTTTTAGAACAACTTCAGGACAATCGCTTGATTCGTCCACAAAGCGAATACATCGGCCCAGTGGGATTGAAGGTGACGCCGATTGAACAGAGATAATTTGACGGAACCAACCAGTTGATTAAACTAGTTGCATGAAGATTCAGGACATCGGCGCATTCGAGGCGAAAACCAAACTTTCCGAGCTTTTGGAAAAAGTTCAGCACGGGCAAACGTTTCAAATCACGAAACGCGGCAAGCCGGTCGCGGTACTGTCGCCGGTTCAAGAAATCGAAGGAAAGAAAACGTCAGAGGAGCCTTCGTTCAGCGAGATATTTGCGAAAATTCGCAAGCACAGCAAACCGGGGCCAGGCATCAAGGAGCTGGTTCACATGGGACACAAATATTAATGGATACGGTGGTTGATGTCTCATTTGCGGCGGGTTGGTTTTTAGCCGACGAAACCACTCCTGAAAACCGGGAGATTCTCGCGGCCTATGACCGGGGTCTGGTGGAGTTTGCCGTTCCTCATTTGTGGGCTTATGAAATGCCAAATGCTCTTTTAATGGCGCATCGGCGGAAACGATTGGATTTGCAGCAATACACCACGGCGAAGCAAGCCTTCGCCGCAATGCGATTCGTGCATTACGACCAGACGGATACTTTATGCCGTCGTCGAATTTTCGGTTTTGCGGAAGAGTTTCGGCTCACCGCTTATGACGCGGCGTATCTTGAACTTGCCGACCGACTGCAGTGGCCGCTGTTGACCAATGATCGCGAATTGAAAGAAGCCGCGAAAAAACGAAATCTTCCCACCAGCTTAAAATTTAAAAAATGAACATTCACGAATACCAAGCCAAACAACTTCTTGCTCAATACGGCGTCGCCGTTCCACCGGGCGAAGTTTGCGACACACCGGAAGCCGCCAAGAAAATCGCGGAAACACTTTTTGCCAAAGGCGAAAAACTTGTCGTCGTTAAGTCGCAAATCCACGCGGGCGGACGCGGCAAGGGAACTTTCAAAAGTGGTTTTCAAGGTGGCGTCAAACTTTGCAAAACGGCTGACGACGTTTTTGAAAAAGCCAAGGCGATGCTCGGCAATGTTCTCGTCACCAAACAGTCCGGGCCGGAGGGAAAACTCGTTTCCAAACTTCTTATCGCGGGCGCGCCGGAAATCAAAAAAGAATTTTACTGCGCCGTTCTTCTCGACCGCGCTTCGTCCCGCCCAATTATGATGGTCAGCACCGAAGGCGGCGTGGACATCGAAGAAGTTGCGGAAAAGCATCCCGAGAAAATCGTCAAAGAAACTATCGATCCCGCTGTCGGCATGATGCCGTATCAAGCGCGAAAACTTGCCGCTGCCCTCGGTTTGAAAGGCGATTTGATTGCAAGCGGCGCGAAACTTTTGCTCGGCGTTTACAAAACGTGGTGGGAATGCGATGCCGCGATGGTGGAAATTAATCCGCTCTGCATCATCGTTGGAAACGACGGCAAAGAAGTTTTGTCCGCCGTTGATGCAAAAATTGGTTTGGACGATAACGCGCTTTATCGCCACAAAAATATTCAGGAAATGCGCGACCTTGCCGAAGAAGCGCCGCTGGAAATCGAAGCGAGTAAGTTCAATCTCAATTACATCAAACTCGACGGCTCAATTGCCTGTCTCGTGAACGGTGCCGGTCTCGCGATGGCGACGATGGACATCATCCAACATTTCGGCGGCAACCCGGCGAACTTCCTCGACGTCGGCGGCGGGGCGAGCAAAGAGCAAGTCACCGCCGCGTTCAAAATTATTTTGAGTGACCCGAGCGTAAAAGGAATTCTGGTCAACATTTTCGGCGGCATCATGGATTGCAACGTCATCGCTACCGGCATCGTCGCGGCGGTGAAGGAAACGCATCTGAACATTCCGCTCGTCGTTCGCCTCGAAGGAAACAACGTCGCCGCTGGCAAGAAAACTTTGGCGGAATCTGGTGTCGCGATTATCACCGGCGATTCGATGGCGGACGCGGCGCAAAAAGTTGTGAAGGCGGTTGAAAAATAAATGACTATTTTTGAACTGGCATTCTTAATCGGTAGCATCGCCCTTGTGATTTTCATCTCAAGTGGGCTTGGTCACTTTTTTGGAATCAGTTGGTGGTTTTTTGCAGTTCCAGTAGCGGCGCTAGAATTTCTTTTGATTCGTTGGTTAGGCGAAAGAGCAATGGGAAAACGACGAAACAAATGGCCGTTTGAAAAGAGAAAGCGAGACAAAGAGTAGAAAAAACTCTGGAATTATTATGCTCAAAGTCATCGAACTCGCCTTTTGTTGTTACGCCGTCACGGACATGAAACGCGCTCGTGAATTTTACGAAGGCGTGCTGAATTTGAAGCCCACCACCGTCACAAATTCCGAACCCAACCAATGGGTTGAATATGAATTTGGCCCGTATGCGCTGGCCATCGGATGCGCGCCCGGAATGTTCAAACCGAGTCCGGACGGCTGTTCCGCCGCGCTCGAAGTCGAGGATTTCGATGTGGCCATCAAACAATTGCGCGAGAGCAATGTGAAATTCCGCATTGAGCCGATGGATTGTCCCTCGTGTCGCATGGCAATGATTTTTGATCCCGACGGCAACACCATTTGCATTCACAAACGGAACGCGAAATAATTTCTCCGATGATTGACGAAGCAACATTAGCGCAGATGAACGGAGCTTATCCTGTCCCTGCGGATGCCGGTCCGGCGTGGCGGGCAGCGTATGAATCAGGAATAGATATGTCTTTGCTGGAAGAAAGTTTGAGGCGGACTCCGTGGGAACGCTTGCTGGCGAATGATGCCGCACTCGCCCTGGTTCGAGTTATCGAGGAAGCAAAGCCGGTTAAAAATGGAAAATCTCACTGAAATTCTCCGTCGGCTTCACGATGCAAAAGTTGAGTTTAGCTTAATCGGTGGTCTGGCTTCGCGTCATTACGGTGTAACGCTTGTGACTGAAGATGTGGATGTTTGCGCGCGGTTCACGGTTGAAAATTTGCGGCGCATTGAAACCGCCTTCAAAGACGCGCATCCTATTCACCGATTAACGGCAAACCGTCTTCCGTTGGAATTGACTGATTCTTTGTGCGGACGGTTGAAGAATCTTTACCTGAAGACGGACATTGGAATTCTGGATTGTCTTAGTGAGGTAGCCGGTCTCGGTGATTTTGAAGCGGTGCTTAAACAAAGCGACTTATTGCAATTTCCTTTTGGCCAATGTTATGTCCTCAAAATTGATGCACTCATTCAGGCAAAACAATCGGTTGGTCGTCCGCACGACTTGATCACGGTCGCGCAGCTTAATGTAATCAAAGAAAAAATTGATAAAAACCCACTCTTAGATTTGTAGATTTATTATGTCCATT
>JBDSLX010000076.1:0-9879 GCA_039916145.1 Verrucomicrobiota bacterium
CAAATTGAATTCTAAAAACCTTTGGCGATGGCCTGATACAATCCAAAAATCTCCCGCGCATGACGGCGCATCGAAAGTTTTTCCCAAAGGGCAACCGCCTTTTCCGACATTTTGATTCGAGTTGAGCAATTCGTCAGCGCAGCCAAATGCGCGGCCAATTCTTCCACTGCATCCGGCGATTGGAGCACAAATCCGTTTTCGCCGTGAGTGATACACTCGGATGAACCGTCAAAAACCGTCGCGATACACGGCACTCCCAGCGACATCGCTTCCAATATGGTTCGCGAACAAGGATCGTAATAGCTCGGCAAAACACAAACGTCTGCCGCCAGATAAAGTTGCCGGACATCAGAACGCGAACCGAGAAATTGGACCCGGCTCGCGACACCCAACTTGCGCGCCAGTTTTTGGTAGCGCGCTGGGGAATCTTTTCCAGCCACGAGCAAACGCCACTTTTGTGTGGATGGCTTTGCCAGTGCTTCCAAAATATTCGGCAAACCTTTCCTGCGAAAATTGTGTCCGGCAAAAAGTGCGACCGAATCGTTTTCATTTAACCCGATTTCCTGCCGAAGTTTTTGACGAATCGCTTTTCGTTCCGCTGCATCAGGCAAAGAAACGGTGACTCCGTTGAAAACGTCGCGAATATTTTCTGGCGGCAGCGCGCAGGACGATTCCAATTGGCGGCGCATGAAATGACTGAGCGCGGCGACCATCGGCGGTTTTTCCCGAGACAAAAGTTGATGTTCCAATTTTTGTAAAAGACGTTGTTTGGAATTCAAGGCTGCACCGACTTTTCGCAATGAGCGTGTCAGCCAATTTTTTCGGAGAGCGATTGTGCTGTTCAGCGCTTCTTGCGTAATGCCACTGCGCGGCTGATACAAATTGCAATCGAGGCAAGGAGTCACTGCGTGAATAATGTCCCACTGGTCGGCTTGCAAAAATTGTTGCGCGTCTTGAACGAAATTTCTGTAACGCGCAGCGCGGCCAGCGCCGCGAACTCCCATTTGATGGACGGGTGCAATGCAAAACTCCGACGAAGCGATTTGCGTCACGACGTGAATTTCCGGTCCGAGCAGAGCCATTTCCGTGAGGAATTCCGTGGCGGAAGTTTCCATCCCTCCTCGACGCGAATCCAGCCGCTCAATCAGGAATGCAACTTTCATCGCGCTGCAACCTTTCGATCATGCCGGGCAATGGATTCGGTTTTCTGGATTATTTTTCGCAAACGATTTTTTTGGACGCTGCTGAGTTTTTCGCAACCAAAATATTGGTGGGCAAAACGCATTCGTGCGCTGCGAGAAAAAGTTTTCGCCGAAGCGGAATAATTTAACTGAGCCAAATCCTTGATGCGCCAGCGTTCCTTGCGCCAGCGCGGACGGAACACGCGCGCCAGATCAATCAAAGTGAGTTCCAATTGCGCGTCGGATTTGTTGATGAAAATGTGGCAAAGATAAAAATCACGATGACGCCAGCCGTTCTCGTGAAACTTCCGGGCAAAACTCGCCACAGCTTCAATGATTTTCAGTTTCTCCTTCCACGCAATCTGCTTTTCGTCGCGAAAGAAATGTTCCAACGAATCTCCTGGAACTGCGGCGGTGAGAACAAAACTTTTTTGGCGGAGGCCGGAATCATGGCTGCGGCCGTACGCGACCGGCATCGTGGCGGCGATGTTCTGTTGCCTGAGAGAAAGCGCGACGTTAACTTCCCGTTCGGCGGGCGTGCTTTGCTGGCCATCTTCATACCAACGATTCAAAAAGCCACAGAGCGTGTCGCCTTCATAACGTTTTAAATAAACAAAGGATTGTTTTCCAGTGAGCGCAAGACGAGCGCGGTAACGTTTTCCAAGTCCCGGTTTGGATAACGGTTCGCCCGCAACAGAAAAGAAATCTTCTGCCGTTCGCAATCCGGCCTCGCGCAAAACTTCACTCCATTGTTGGTCAACGAACGCGACTTTTTCTCCACCAACGCGAACCCAGGAAATCTCGCTCTGGTTCGATTTGCAAACTGGTTCTGAGGAGCAATTCATTTTCGATCTAGCCGCTTAATTTCGCGGCAATTTGTGTGGCCAATTCTCGAACGCAAAGTGTTGGCTCGCGTTGCTGACAATAGCGTTTCAGAAAGCGCCATTGCACCAAGCGCAATTTTTTCTCATGGCGTGAAATGCCTTGCGCAAATCTGGCAAGATCGGCAACCGCGCGCTGGATTGTTAAAGTTTTCCAAACTCGCAAGCCATCGAGATCAATCAGAAACGGGTTCAAATCGCCATCCAACAAAATATTGCTCGATTTCAAATCGCGATGAGAAAAACCTTTGTTGTGCATTCGCGCCAGTAAATCCGCGAGCCGTTGCGCCAAAGCTCGGTTCGAAGTCGGATGTTGCGTCAGGAATCGAGCCAAGGTTTGGGCGTTTGGAATTTGCTCAGTGATTAAATACGCCGCCGTCGGCCAGCGTATTTGCCGGACATCTGCCGCCGCAAAAGCGCGTGGAGTGGAGATGCCGTTTTTCTCCAACATCAATCCGTGCTGCAAAGCCCGGCGCGCTCTGGAAGCGCGAAAAGCGTCTTTGATTTGGTGACCGAGCTTTCCGTATTTCAAGCGCCGCAGAACGAGGTTGGGTTCGCCCGGAACGGAAGCCGGCACGCGCGTGACCGTGACGACGCGAGAATTTTTAAAATAAAGCTCGCGACTTTTCAGGAATGATTCCGGTTCTTTCATCACGGCTAAAATTTTTGGATGCAAAGCGCCTCTCCGCATTCGCCAATGGATTTTTTCAGATCGAACAATTTCGGTAGTGCGCGGTTTTTTTAAATCGGCGGCAGCTTTCGCAGCTAAAACCGAAAGCAATTCCCGCGATGAAACTGAATCCGTTCTCGTCCGGCAGTATTGCGCGGCAAACCAATTTTTTTCTCGTGGCGACATTGGGATTCGCCGGAAAAGCGGAAACAAATCGTCAGCGGCTTTTTGCAGAGAAACTTTTCCGCATGAGCGAAGTCCATCCAAGTCGATAAGAACAATTCGGAATTTTGCGCGCGCGGCGTCTTGCACGAAAAAATTTGAGAGCGTCGGATCGGTGTGGGAAAGGCCGTCGTTGTGTAATTGCGCGATGGTTTCCGCAAGCCGGCGAATCACGATTTGATTTTCGCGCGCGGAAAAATTTCCCCGGCGAAATTCCCGCAAAGGGCGGGCGTTCGGAATTTGTTCGGTGATGAGATAAGATTCAAAACGGCCTAGTCGTCGGCGCGTGTGACTGGCGGCAATGGGTGTGGCGGTAAAAATATTTCGATTGAGCAACGCAAAAGCTTTTTCAAAGGCGGAAACGGCTCGCGAACTGCGCGCGCCTTCTTTCAACGAATCCAGAAAATTCACTGGTCGATAGCGTTTGATAATCAAAGGAGACGAATGAAAATCAGGCAATGTTCGCCGCACGATCAAGGTGTTGCGCGGGCGCGCATCTTTCCGAAGCAGCTCGGCGGAATTCATCAACTCTTCCGGGTTTTCCAAGTGACGCAACAAGCCGGGACTATTGAAATGGCAATTGATTTGCCACGTCCATTTTCCCGCAGAAACCGAAATCCATTCCGAAGGATTTCCAAGCAAAGTTTTTTTCGACAGCAAAGGTTGTTTCATGCGGGCCGGAAAAATTTATTTCGCCCCGACTTGGGATTCGAGTTTGGGGCGATTGCCGACAATGGTTAGAAGCGGCTCGCCTTGCTCCGGCCAGCGCGCGAGTTCATATAAGTTAGTCAAGAGTCTCGCCGATTTTTTTTTCATTTTTTCCAGACTGCTGACCGCGACAAACGCGGGCGTATCGCCTTGCAAAAGTTCAATCGCCTGGTTCAGCGGCGTCATGGGACGCAGGCGCTTTGTGTAGAATTGAAATGGATACGGGCTGTCCACTTCTATCAGCGGAAAATCGTCTCCCAATTTTTCACGAACTTCCTGCGCGAGCTGCCGCATGCCCTGCGTTCGCACGACGCCTCGGCTCTTTGACGCGATGAAATGATAACAAAATCCAACCGCCAGCAGGCCAACCAAGGTTAATGCGGAGCAGGTCTGGGAAAATTTCATTGAGTTCATGGCTTTGGTCAATCGCGCCAATTCTCGCCCGGCCAGCAAAGCTCCAACTGGAAACAGGGGAATAATGAGGCGTCCGCGTTGATGTGCGGCTAGTGAAAAGATTATTAAACTAACAATAAACCAGCAAAAGAGAAAACGTTCGAAGCGGCGCTCATGGGAATCGGCGGACGGTTTTTTCCAAATTCGCCAGAGAGCGAGGCCGGTCAACATACTCCAGGGAGCAAAGTTGCCGAGAAAGGTAAAAGTTGGCTTGTAAAAACCTGATCCGGCTGGATCACCATCGTCGTTGGTAACCGCGTGACCAAGAAGTTCCTTAAAAATCATTCGATCAACAATGGCCCCGTTTGTTTGCCAGTAGGCCAATGCAAACCAGCCGCCTGCAATCAGAAGAAAAAAGATTATTCCGGGAAGCTGTTTGCCTTTAAGAGGAATTGGTTCGCCGGATATTTTTTCCCAAAAAACGGCGAGCAATCCTCCGGCGGCCAGCGCGAGTCCGAGCGGCCCTTTCGTTAAAGTGGCAATGGTTGCCGCCAGCCAAAACCAAATCCAGTTGCGACCGGAGAGCCATGAATTAAATGCCGCAATTGCCGCCAGCGAAATGCCGAGGGTAAATAAACCGTCGTGCCGACAGGCTGGCATCTGTTTGATTATTCCAAACGAAAGCAACAAGACCAGTCCGGCCAAAAATCCGGCGCGAGGGCCAAAGTTTTTTTTCCCCGCGACGTACACCAAGCACGAGAGCAAAAGCGTGGACAAGACCGAGGGAAAATAAAGCGTGAGCGGGTTCAAACTTCCAGTGGCGACCGTTGCCAGCGAGGACCACCACGCATAAAGCGGAGGTTTTGAAGGCAGGTTTCCAAACTGGTCGCGTGGGCAAATCCAATTTCCATTGCGGACCGCATCTTGCACAAATGCGGCCATGCGATCTTCGTTGCCATGCATCAAATCAAGCGGAGCGGTCATGATGATCGTGAAGATGACGAGGGCAACTCCACTCAGAATTACGAGACCCAGTCCATGACCATTCCGAATTTGAATGTCGCGATTTGTCATTCCTCAATCTTGGATCAAAGAATTTTCTGATTTGAGCCGAGACCCGGAGAATTGGAATTCATGTCTTTTAAAAGATTCATCAACTTGGCGTAAATTGATTGCTCAAATTTGCGTCGTTTTACTAACGGAATTTTGCCACGAACAAAAGTTTAATCACGGCAACACTGTTCTCATTCGCGACTTGTGGCGCGTCGTTGCGTTTCATTAAATGGCGGCGATGCGCGTATTGTTCATTCAGCGATCCGTCGGACCGGGCGGCTCAAAAAACAGCCTGCTTCAGACTTTGAAAGTGGCGCAGACCCAACCGGATTTTGAATTTCAAATTCTGGTTGGGGAAGAAGGTTCGTTTGTCACGGAATGTCGAGCGATGGGAATTGAACCGATCATCGCGACGATGCCGGAATGGCGAAAATGGCCAGAGCGATTTTTTTTCAAACGACGAATGGATTTGCTGACGAATCGATTTCGTTCGTTCAAACCGGATTACGTCATCAGCAATGAACGCTGGTGGGCGCCGCACGCGCAATTTTTGGCGGCGCGGCTTGGTTGCAGATCAGCTTGCAGCGTGCGCGAATCGGCATTTACGTCCGCGCCAAAAGCGCGGCAATACCGCTTGCATCAATTGGATCGAGTCTTATGCGTTTCCGCCGCGCTGCAACGGGAACTCAGTCGCGTCGCATCTTTGCCGGGCAACAGCCGAGTGGTTTATAATCCGGTGTCGCCGCCTCGAGTTGATCCTGACGCTAAGGTTTTGGTGGATTCGTGTTTGGAGAAATTTCCGCGTGTTAAAAAATGGCTGCTTCACGTCGGTCTTATTAGCGAAGGCAAAAATCAAATTGAAACCGTGCGCGCGCTTCTCTGTCTTCATGAGGCTGGCTTGAATGATTGGGGATTGATTTTGGCGGGTGACACGGACACAGATTATTTTCCGCGAGTGCAGGAAGAAATTCGCCGCGCCGATTTGGGGCAGCATGTTTGTTTCACGGGCCATATCGAGCACATCGGCAATTTGATTCAGCGCAGTGAAGGCACGTTGTTAGCGAGCCGTCACGAAGGTTTGCCGCGAGTCGTCATCGAAAGTTTTTTGCTGAACAGAATGTGTTTTGCCACGCCGCTGCCGGGATTGGAGGAAATTTACGGAGACCAGCGGAAATCGTTTGTGAGTCCCGAAGCCAACGCGAACTCACTTGCGGAAATAATCTTGAAAACGCACAACCAACACGCGGAATGCCAGACGGCAATGGAAACAGTGCGCGATCGATTGAAAACCAATTTTTCTCCGGAAAATCATTGGCAACAATTCATAGCTGCTTTAGCGTGAGCTTTCTTTAGCAACTGGACAACCCCCGTGCGCCAAAGTTACAGTCGCAAATTCGATTACGTGCTTTGCCTGAATGTTTTGCACCATTTGAAAAATCCGTTGAGAGTGAAATTTTGCCGAGAACCAAAGACGGGGTATTTCGCGGCAACCGACGCCATATGCATTTGCAAAAACGATACGCAAACCCCCAAACAGTTTTAAAATTTTATCAAGGTTGGATGGATTTTTGCCGGACGAAACCTTACGCAGCGAGTCGTCGCTTTGGGCGATGGCGTGCAAAACTGGACGCCGGAAGAATGGGAATCGGAAATCAAACACATTTCGCCCGCCAAATGATCAAGTGATTGGCAAAATATTTTTCCGGAGAGCGTCGCGGAGTTGGGCACTCAGCGGCTGCTCAAAGCCGCGAGTTTGAAAATCTATTTTGGCAAACGCTCTGGCGCGCGAATGGCAAAATTAATCCAGGCGCATTTCATAAATCGGAGCGCCCAGGATTGATTCCAAAAACGGATTAATTTCGTCCCATCTCAGAAAATCGGGCGGCGCATCGAAATGTTTTCCATCCATCCTGACGATGTCATACACTTGCGCAAAAGGTGTTTTTACCGTCTGCACGACCTTGTTTTCGACGATGCGAAACAAAGCGCCATTACCGTCAAAACGTTTTGCGCGAGGGCCTTTATGGCTGTGACCTACGACAAGTTCCGGCCCGCGCTGGCTGACGCCGCGAATGGCAAAGCCGGGTGGCTTATTAAAAAATTCCTCATCCACGCGAATTTTGTTGGCCATGAGAAAACCACATTCGCTGCTCTCGTCGGTAAAAGTTCCGCCAAAAGTGTCCGAATAATAAAGAGTCTTTCCGGACAAATAAACGTCGTGCGCACCCTTGTTCCTGATCGGATAACCTTTGACGCGGTTTTCATGGAGCAGGCCGATCATCGCCGTCGGGCCTGCTTTGTAGGCGCAAAACAGCAGGCATTCTCCGCATTGGCTGATGCTGTTGATATGATTGTGGTCGCCGCCGATAGCTGTGCCAAAGCGATCGCGAAACGGACGGCACTCGGAAAGAATCTCGCCCGAAGAAGGATTCAAAAAAACAATTGAGTTGGAGCAGGTTTGCGCAACGGCCAAAGCGTCATTGTAAAATCCAATTTGATGAATGCGTCCGCTCTTGTTGATGGGCACACGAAAGATTTCAGAAAATTTCAAAGAGCCGCCAGGCCGAAGCGATTCGGGCAATGCGCATTTGCAGACAGATGAATAATTGTCGTTACTGCAAGCGATAAACAATTCCCCCTCGCGCACCGCAATTCCGTATGTGTCCCTCTGAATCAGTTGCAGCATTTGCCCGTCTTGAATCGCAAAGACTCCTTGATCACTGCTGATGAGATAATGACCGCAAAAAGTTTTGAGATCGGGAAAACTTAATTTTTTGACGCGCGACACGGAATTGACCGCCTTGAAAAGTCTTCGATCACGATAGATATTTCGCGCGCTTTTGCGAATCGCGCTCCAGGGAGCTTCGATCTCGGAGATACTTTCTTTTGGCGGTTTGCCACTCATCATCAAACAATTTCGTCGAGTTGTCGCAAAATGCGTTTGACTTCAGCGGGACGAATCGATTTGTCGTAAAGCATCATTTTTTTAGAATATTTTTTCGCGCCCAGAACCCGGCGCTTGATTTGTTGCAACGGGAAAAAAGTGTAGGGCTGGCCGATGGCTTGATAAGTCCTGAGTTTAAAGGCGCGACGATAATCGTCGAAATGTAGTCGCGTTTTTTTCGGCTGTTTTCTGTTTTCCAAAGCGGATGCGATGGCCTTGGCGACGTTGGCCGAAACGTTGCCATTGGGCGCATGACACCATTTAGCGAGATGCACGCCGCGTCCTTCTCGTTGGGCAGATTGTTCCGGACTGGCCAACTGCGCTTCGATTTGTGAAACGATTTGCTCTGGGGAATCACAGGGGACGTTGAGCGCACTGAAAGTCGAATCGAAAAACAAAGGGTATTTTTCAAAAATCAATTCGATGGTTGGCTTGCGCGCGATCCAGGATTCCATCGCGGTGGTGCATTTTTCACAAGAGATTTCCAGGTCGCAGTCCAGAATCAGCGGCGTAATATTGGAAGCGGAAGGAACGTAGGTTAAATTATTTTTCAGTTCCACTGGAAGCGCGGCAATCCACTTTTCGTAACTGTTGCGCCCTTCGCGCGGATGGGTTTTCAGCACGGTCTCGAATTTTTCGCTCTGTAGAATTGCCTTTAGGAAATCAAGGAAGCGGAGGCGACTGCGATGATTCACTTCAATCGCGTTCCAATAATCTGCATACGCCGGCATGTGGCTCCATTGCGAAAAAAAGCGGTCCACGGTTTCCTTCGGGCGGTCGCGCCATTCCGCAAAACCGAAATTCGTGCAAAGCAGAATTCTCGGGCGATTTTTTATGGGCGGGCTGCCTGATTTGAAAATGCGTTTCCACGGGTCAAAATAAAAATCAAAACGTGGCACGCCGATGGTGATGACATCCGTATTGCCTTCATAACCGTTGGCCAGGAGGCAATCGCGGTGCAGATCGTTCCAACAAAAAAAATAATCTAAATGCAGATTGGGCAATCGCTGGGAATTGTATTCGCGAATGCGGTCGCTGTAGAGCAAGCCTTCGTTGAGCAACACGCCGGTCAGCACGCCCCTTTTCGCCAGATGCCGGGTATAGTCGGCCAAATGTTCGCGGTTGGTGTGATTGAATAAAATAAAATCCGGCTGGTGCGCACCGAGAACCGCCTGCCATGCGTTGATCGGTTCGAGGTGCGCCCGGACCCCCATTCTTTCCAAATGATGGGCGACGAGCGCGCAACCTTTCAGGTCGCGATCCCGATGCTCCACTAACAGAACAACATTTTTTGAAGGCATTCGCTTGGCCGCAATTTAGCGGAGAGAAAAGTTTCAGTCGCGAAAATACTTCCGCCATTTTCAGTCTGTCCCTTGCCATGGTCAGTGCATTTCACTGGGAAGGGAGCCAGGAGAAATAAATTGCGCCGACGGGCGATTCATCCGCGGCGACCGTTGACTTCGCCAACTGTTCGCCCAGGACGCGATCAATCTCGACCTTGATTTGTTGAAACGCCTCGGGAATGCGCGTCAAATCCAAACGCGTGAACACCCATTGTCCAGCACCTTTCGCAATCTTGTTTCGCAGCAACAGCGCCTTGTGCAATGGAACAACCGTCGCAACGAAAGAGAAAGGTGATGCGCCAGAAAACAACACACGCTTCTCATCAAATTGCGCCAGCAGTGTCACGGTTTCTTCGGCGTAAGGAACTCTCTGGATATTTGCTGAAGGCGTTTCCGCCTGGACACCAAGCCAGCCTTTGCCACCACCTGATTCCCACGAAAGGGTCGCGCCAAAATCATTTTGTTGCTCTGGCGGTTCAGCGAA
>JBDSLX010000077.1:0-7063 GCA_039916145.1 Verrucomicrobiota bacterium
GGTTTTTGCGCGGACTGGGGCGCGTGATGAACCATCGTGTAGGCGTACTCCACGCCGACGCCGTAAGCGCCCGCTTGTCCCTTGAGAATGCCCACCAGGTTATTGTAGTGCTCCTTGTTTTTCCAATCACGCTGCCATTCGAGCAGGGCCGCAATGGTCGTCAGGCGAATCGCGCCAGCTTGCACCATGCGCGACAACGCGGCTTCTTGCGCGGCAGGTGAAGTCGCGCCACAGCAATCTTCGACCACGTAAATGTTGTAGCCCGCGCCGAGCATTTCAATGGTGGGCCAGGTCACGCACACCTCGGTCCAAAGTCCCGTCATGATAATGTTCTTTTTGCCCGTGGCTTCGATGGCTTTGCGGAATTCCATCGAGTCCCACGAATTCATCGAACTCCGCTCGACAACCGGTTGGCCGGGAAACACGTCGAGCAGTTGCGGCCAGACATAGCCACTGAACGACTCCGTTTCCACGGCCGTGAGCACCGCAGGAACGTTAAATTCCTTCGCTACTTTGGCGAGGAGCGTGACGTTGTTGATCAGCGTGGCGCGATCCGCATTGGCCACACCAAAAAGCATTTGAGGCTGATGGTCGATGAAGACGATGGCCGTGTCCTGTGGTGTGTAGAGTTTGTGATAATGGTTCATGATATTTTTTTCTGGTGCCGAGTTTTAATATGTCTTCGTTAAGAGACTCTCTGCCCCGTTTCACGCAAGGTCAAAAAGTAGGAACTGCGCTCCGCCTCGACTTTGCATTTCCAACGCGTTGCTGTTTTCAATGGAGAGGCCGTCGCCCGATTTCAATGATTCTCCCGCCACGGAAATGTCACCTTCGATGACATGCAACCATTGCGCGCGTTCCACCGTCGAGAGATGCGTCAGATTTTTTCCAGCGTCGAGTCTGCCGAAGAAAATTTCTGCATCGGCGCGGATTTCCACCGCTCCATCGCGCGACTCGCCCGCGAAGAGCAGAGTCAACGCATTTGCTTTGGCTGCATTGCCGAGCGCCTTCTCTGCATAGCGTGGTTCGCCACCGGTCGTGTTCGGCTTCAACCAGATTTGCAGGAAGTGAACCGGCTTTTTTGGGGAAGGATTAAATTCGCTGTGCGACAGACCGCGACCAGCGCTGATGTATTGCAGATCGCCAGCTTTGACCACGCGACCATTGCCCATACTGTCTTTGTGTTCCAGTTCACCTTCAATAACGTAACTGAAAATCTCGGCATCGCGATGCGGGTGTTCTCCGAAACCCTGGCCCGCTTCAACCACGTCGTCATTGATGACACGCAACGAACGAAATCCCATTTGGTCAGGATCAAAAAAGTTGCCGAAGGAAAAAGTGTGTCGGCTATGCAGCCAGCCCAGTTCCGTTTCGCCGCGCGCTGCTGCCGGGCGTTTAATCAATGTCGGTGTCGTGGTTTCTGTTTTATTCAATGTCGTTTTCATGAAGACACTATTCCTGCACTCAGCAGATGAGGCCAATACCTTGTTCTTTGCGTAGCCATGCCTTCCGGTTATACCTGCCGCATGGAACTGCGACACTTACGCTATTTCGTGACGGCGGCAGAAGAGTTGAACATCAGCCGCGCGTCGGCCCGCCTGCGCGTGTCACAGCCTGCGGTTAGTCGCCAGATTCATGATTTGGAAGAGGAACTCGGCGTCGCACTTTTCAAACGCGAGAAAAACGGATTGTCCTTAACTGAAGCGGGCGAAAGTTATCTCGCCCACGCCCGCGACATCCTGCGCAAGTCCGTCGAAGCGGTCACGCACATGAATTCGTTTCGCAAGAAGGCGGCTAAGAAACTCACGGTCGGCTACATCGCGCCCGCGCTCGCCACTATTTTAACGCCGGCATTACGACGGTTTGAACGCACGAACGCTGAAACAGAAATCAGCCTCAAAGAATTGTCGCCCAACGAACAAGTAAAAGCGTTGCGTGACGGACGTATCGATCTCGCGCTTCTGGGAAATCCTTGTGCGGAACTCGGCAAGGAGTTTCAAATTACCGTGCTGCGGCGAATCCCGTTTCAAGCCGTCCTGCCCGACAATCATTTACTCGCGGATCGCAAGCGTCTCGCGTTGTCCGAATTAAAAGATGAAACTTTTATCGGTTTTATCGAAGAAAGTTTTCCCGGACGAAACGCAGCGATTTGCGCAGCATGTCAGCAAGTCGGCTTCACGCCGCGTCTTCGGCACCGGGTTGGAAGTTTATCCGCGCTGCTCGCCATGGTGGCGACGGGACGAGGTGTAACACTTGCGCCCGCCGAAGTAAGTCAATTGCCGCATCCACAAGCGGTGTTCGTCGCGCTAAAACCGCCGACCGCGTCGGTTGCGTCCGCCGCCGCCTTCCGTAAAAGCGATAAAAATGTCGCCCTGCTCGAGTTGCTGGCTCTGTGCAAAAGTTCGAAGTGAGCAAACTCTCAGTCCACCCGCGAATTTCCATTTCGCAAATACCCCAACAAATTCTTTTCCGCATTTGGTCTTCGTGTCACAATCGCGCCGTTCAAATTTTTTTTGGCGCATGAAAAATATCGTTTATTTCGACCTTGAAACACAGAACTCCGCCGATGACGTCGGCGGCTGGGACAAAATTCGCGACATGCGCATGAGCATCGGCGTGACTTACAGCACAGCACGCGGCGATTACAAAATTTACGGCGAGAAACAGGTCAACGAATTGATCGAAGAATTGCGGCGCGCCGATCTGGTGGTTGGTTTCAACAATCAGCGGTTCGATTACGAAGTTCTCCTTGGGCATAACGATTTTTTTGATCACACGCAAATTCCAACGCTCGATATGCTCGTCGATTTGCAGAACACGTTGCAACATCGGCTCTCCCTCGACTCCATCGCCCACGCGACGTTCGGTGTGGAAAAAACGGCGGAAGGAATGCAAGCCATCCGCTGGTTTCGCGAAGGCAAGCTCGCGGAGATCGCCGAGTATTGTTGTTACGACGTGAAGATTACCAAACTCGTCCACGAATACGGCTGCCAACAAAAACAGCTTCATTACACAAACCGTTTCGGAAAAAAAATGACGGTGCCGGTGAACTGGTGAAGAAAAGTTAGACGCGAATTAACGCGAATTGAAAACAACGCTTCCGTAAATTCGTGTCAATCCGTGTCGTTCTTCGTTTTCGTTTGCACATTCGTCCCGACTAATTTTTTGTATTCCTGTTCGCTGACTATTTTCGGCAGCGCTTTGCAAAATTTTTCGAAGCCGGGGAAATTCCAAAGATTCGGAAAATCCCGGCATTGTTGCGGCTTCACGGATTGAACTGCACAATCGTTTCCATCGAGAAAAATACATTCGCCGTTGGGCTTGTCCTTGAGCGCCAGTCCGCGACGATCTTCGGTCAAGCGCATGAATTGCTGGATGAAATCGAATTCGATCAGGTTTTTAAACGCAGCCAGTTTCGTAATTTCAGCGTCGGTCAAAACAACTTGCCCCGGCCAGCGACAACAGGCGGTGCATCTTTGGCATTCGTAAAAAATTGGCAATTTGTTTTTCTAACCGTGGAGACGCGAAGACGCGGAGTCGGAAAATTCCATTTCTCTCCGCGCCCCTGCGTCTCCTAGTTTAAACTTTGGAAAGAATTCTTCAGCAACCATATATCCCACGCAGTTCCTCTTCCCACAGCGACACGGATGCTCTTTGTAATCTTCCAAATCGTAACTGTAATTGAACGAGATTTCCTCGCCCGCCTCAATGTCGCGAATGGCCATGATCCAAATCTGGTCGCCGTAAAATTCCGCTTCGGCATTTGGCCTGCAAGTGTGGTTGATGAACTTAGCCGGATTCCAACTGACATCGCCGTCCAGATCAAATTCATCGTCGAGATTGAAGATATAGGGATTGTTCGCTTCACAACGCACCAACGATTCTGCTTTGGAAATTTTCTCTCCGACGTATTCGATGATCGGCGTTCCTTTTTTAATTTTGCACAAAGCAAATCCACCCATTCCATGAATGGCGGATGCTTTAAATTCGATCGATTCTTCCGACACGCCGCGCAACTTAGCACGGAATCATTTTCTTGTTAATGCCTGGTTTTCCTTCTTAAATTTCCCCAAGCCAAATTGCGTGAACCGAAAACGATTTTATCATCACCTTTATTTCTGGGTCGTGCTCGGCATGGCGCTGGGGTTTTTGGTCGGTTATTTCTTTCCAGCGCACAAACCACTGACGTTTCATTTCTTCGGACACCAATGGAATTTTAACGGTGCGATTTTCAAACCGCTTGGCGACGGTTTTATCCGTTTGATCCGCATGATGGTCGCGCCGATTATTTTTACGACGGTCGTCGTTGGCATGGCGGGAATGGGCAGCTTCAAACGAGTCGGGCGCGTCGGCTTCAAGGCGATTTTATATTTCGAAGTGATGACGACGCTTGCGTTGATTATCGGTTTTCTCGTCGTGAAATGGCTGCAACCGGGTGTCGGCGTCAACGCCGACCCAAGCAAGCTCGACACGAAAGCCATCGAGCACTACGTCACCAGTGCGAAGACACACGGCATTGTTGATTTCGTCATGAATGTCATTCCGACCAGCGTCGTCGATGCGTTCGCCAAAGGTGACATTATTCAGGTTTTATTTTTTTCCGTGCTGTTCGGACTCGCCCTGTCTGCAATGGGCGAAGCCAACAAACCGATCATCCATCTGTTGGATAAATTGTCCGACGCGTTTCTCAAAGTCATCGGGATGATTATCAAGCTGGCGCCCCTCGCGGCGTTCGGAGCAATTGCCTACACGACCGCGACCTTCGGCACGAAATCCATCACGGCGCAACTTCTCTTGATGGCGTGCGTGTACATCACCTGTGTGCTTTTCATTTTTGTTCTGCTGGGCGCAATTCTGAAATTCCACGGCATCAGCATTTGGAAATTTCTAAAATTTATTCGCGAAGAAATTTTTATCGTCCTCGGCACGGCGTCGTCGGAATCCGTTTTGCCGCGCATGATGATGCGCCTGGAACAACTTGGCTGTTCGCAACCCGTCGTGCGTCTCGTGTTGCCTGCCGGTTACTCCTTCAACATGGACGGCTCGTGCATTTACCTGACGATGGCCGCGCTTTTTATCGCTCAAGCGACCAACACACACTTGACGATCTGGCAGGAACTCACCGTGATTCTGGTTTGTCTTATCACGTCGAAAGGTGCAGCCGGCGTGGTCGGAAGCGCTTTCATTGTTTTGGCGGCAACGCTTTCTTCACTGCACACGATTCCCATTGAAGGAATGGTTTTAATTTTGGGCGTGGATCGCTTGATGGCCGAAGCACGTTCCGTGACAAATCTGATTGGCAACGGCGTCGCCACAGTTTTGGTTTCCAAATGGGAAAATGAATTTGATCACACGAAAGCGGACGAAATGTTGAACAGCAAAACGCCACCGCCCGCCAGTGTGCAGGGATTGGTTGATTCCCCGGAAAATCTCAGTAGCAATGCCGCAGAAGAACTGCGAAAGTCTTAGTCCGTTGTCGCTGGAATAGTTTAATGGTCGCGATGTATCAGCTCGAAATCGGTTCAGAAAAACGTTCGACCTCACCAGCCCTCTCCTCCGAGGAGAGGGAGAATCTATTTCCGTCTCACCGAAATACGAGCGGCTGGATTGTCCACAGAATCATCCGAAACCCAAAACGCCAATTCCTGTTCCCTCTCCTGTGGGAGAGGGCAAGGGTGAGGGCGAACAATTTTCCCAAGAGAAATTAAGTTTACTCCTCCGCTCGGTGGAAATAGACATACCAAATCACTGTCCCCAAAATTCCCAGAGCTAGAATTAGCGTTCGCCAAAAAAAACTGTTCGCCTTGATGATTCCGAAATCCATCAGGATCACGCGCAGGCCGTAAAAGCCATGCAACAAAAAGAAAAGCAGCAGCGCAATATCGATGCTCGAATTCAAATGGACCTTTTTTCCTGACATCCAGGTTTCCGGATACGGAACCATGTCGCGCGCCGCCCAGCCGGAGTAAATTTTCACCGGGATCAAAAGAAAAAGACAAATGGCGCTGATGCGTTGAATGAGCCACGCCCACGTCCCGCGATAATTTTGCAGACGTCTTTCAATTTTGGAGGGGCGTTCAGGAGTGTCGTTCATGTGATTCCCATTTTCTGAAGAATTTCTGCTGCCTTTTGTTGCGCCTGCATCTGCACATCGTTTTGCAGATTGCCGCCGTGTGAATCAATCCCCACCGTCAGCGGGCCGAGTCCTTTAAAACGAAATTGCCAGATACATTCCGGCATCAAATCTTCCCAATAAACTTTTTCGATCTCCTCGATCTGCAACGTCTCCATCGCCGCCGCGCCGCCAGTCACAGACAAATAAACCGCGCCATATTTTTGCATCAACGCTGCCGAGTTTTGCGAAAGCCCGCCTTTGCCAAGAATCGCGCGCACGCCGTAATCGCGCAGCAAACCTTCGGTGAACCGATCCATTCGCATTGATGTCGTCGTGCCAACGCAAATCGGTTCGTATTTTCCGGGCGCAATTTTTTTGACGTTCGGCGCAGTGTGCAAAAGCGCCGCGCCTTTCCAATCACAAGGCGGCGCAACCTTTTGGTCGAACACGCGAATCATATTTCCGTCACGCACGCCGAAAATAACTCCGTCGAGCAAAACGGAATCGCCGATGTGAAGGTTCCGAACGTCTTCTTCGGTCAATGGAGTTTTGAAACGAAATTCAGGCATACGCTTTGAGAGGAATATGCCGTCGATCGTGAAGCTCGATGAGCGTGGAATTCGATGGTCGACGCTTTTTGCGACGGTCTGTTTTCAACCATTCATTTGGCTTTGAACGCCTTTTCAAATTTGTGGATTTTTTCATGTGGGATGAATTCAAACCTTCAAATCCTTCATCAACTCTCCATCCGCAAAAATTTTTGCGACGGCGTTCCGCGCTCCAGCGACAGGACTGAATTTAGCTGGTCGCGTAACCACGTTATTCCAGCCAGTTCTCGACTCTAAGACCGGGCACTTGGCTAAAATCGTTCACGTTGCGGGTCAGAAGCGTGGCGTCGTGGGCAAGGGCAATGCAAGCGATTTTCAAATCCATCGAACCGATGCGAAC
>JBDSLX010000078.1:0-12669 GCA_039916145.1 Verrucomicrobiota bacterium
CGCGGTCGGCGAGCGATTCGACGTGGCCGAAAAGCATCGTGCAGGTGCTGCGTCCGCCGAGTTGATGCCAGGTGCGATGGACGTCGAGATATTCTTCGGCGGATTCTTTGCCCTTGGCGATTTGCGAGCGGATTTCTTTGCGAAAAATTTCCGCGCCGCCGCCGGTGAGCGATTCCAAACCGGCTTCTTTCAATTCGACAAGCGTTTCGCGCACGGATTTTTTCGCAAGCCACGCGAGGTGCAGAATTTCAATGGCGGTGAAACATTTGAGTTGCAGTTTTGCGGTAGGGGCGAGCTGCTGCTCGTCCTGGCCGCGCGGCAGCGCGGCCCTACCTTCAGAATTGAGCGCGCTCAATGCCTTCAACATATCGGTGTAATAACTAAACGGCAGCGACGGATGCAGCCCACCGACGATGTGCAATTCCGTGATGCCAATCGCCAACGCTTCGCGCGCCTTTTGCACAATTTCCTCAACGGTAAATTGAAAACCATCCGCGTCGCGTTTCTTGCGTGCGAAGGCGCAAAACTGGCAACTCAGGATGCAGTAATTCGAGTAGTTGATGTAGCGATTGATGATGTAGCTGGCGCGATTTTCATTTTTGCGCTGGCAAACTAGATCAGCGATAGCGCCGAGCGCGTTTAAATCTTTGGTTTCAAAAAGGCGAAGTGCGTCGGCGTCCGAAATGCGTTCGTTCGCCGCGACTTTTTCGTAAAGGTCGCGGAGTTCGCTGCGTTGGATGAGGAAATTCATCGTCAGCAGATTAAAGCAGCTTTTGCGTGGCAGGGCAAATATGGGACAGGCTGAATGCGCTTGTCCTCGAAATCACGCCTTACTCAATCGAAGGCGTTTGCGGGCAAGAAATAGAGTTAGCACAATGAGTGTAAGTCCTTGAACCGCCCATCCGAAAAAATTGGAGTAGGCCATCGCTTCGCCAAAGGTTCGCATGTCAGTAAACTTCAAGAGAAGCATTTGCGAACCAAAGATGAGCAGTGAACTGGATAAAAAGATTACACAAAGCGAGCCACAAACCGCCGCCAGCATCGCTCGACGATGCAGAGATTTTTCAATTCTTGGACCAAAACTTTGTCCCTTACGAACAATCAACCACCAGCAGATGCCCAGACTCCCGGCAATTGCCAGTAAACGAACGAGCCCAAATAAAATCATGGGGAACGTTCGGCCGTGAGCCGCAAAGTCAAAGTGTCCACCAATCAATCCAAGCGATACTGCGTTGCTGGAAATCGAATTCATAAGCCCTGACACTAATCCCCACACCTGAATGCCGATCAGCATCCATAACATCCGATCAAACCAAACTGCTTGACCGTTTATTTTTCCAAACTCTGCACCCAGCAAACGATTTTTTCCGATGCGCGCGGTCGCGACTACAAATGCTTCTTCGGTGGACAGACCATGGGTTTGCAGCGCCGTCATTGAATCACGCAAATGCGTTTCCAGTTCGTCAAGATTCTCGCGCTGAAAGGCGGGTGATTGGCCGAGATTTTCACGCCAGTTTTGGATGGATCGGTTCAAGTCGAACGAGGTTGTTGTTTCCATAATTTCGTCAATGTTTCGTGGACGCTCATCCACTGTTGTTTTTCTTCCTGCAAAGCTTTGCGGCCTTCCTGGCGCATTCGATAATATTTCCGCTTCCGACCTGTCTCGCCTTCGCGCCATTCGGATTCGATAAAGCCCTCTTTCTCCATCCAATGCAGAACAGGATAAAGCATCCCTTCAGTCCACTCGATTTTTCCGCCGGACAATTCCCTTACGCGTTGGATAAGCGCGTAGCCGTAATTTTCTCCCTCGGTCAACACCGATAAAACCAGCGGCACAGCGGACGCAGCAACAAGATCCTTAGAAAGCATAGTTCTGTTATGCCTTGCAATGTTAGGTATGTCAAGCGGGATTTTTTGCAGCCGCAACGAAGGGAAGCTTTCGTCTGGTGAACAGTCGCCAGGTTTCGACCCTCTTGTTAGAACGGCCAAAAGATGCCATCGTTTGGCCAGACTTTATGAACACGTCTTTCGCCAACAAAACCGACATGCAACATCGGTTGTTCTCGGAACTTTCCAACATGTTCGGCAAGGAGGTTCCGCTTTACGACAAATCGCTTTTGGTGAACAAGGAATGCAACAAGACGGTTTGCGCGCTGTTCTCGCAAATGTATTCCGGCTTCAGTCTTTCCGACGCGCAACTCGACAAAACCAGTGGCGAACGACATGGCGCGATTCGCATTGGCAAGCCGGAGGAATATCGCTGGGTCGCGGGGTTTTTCGCAGCGTTCGGAATGGAGCCGCACAATTTTTACGACATGACGAATCTCGGCAACAAAAGCCAGCCGATCATCGCCACGGCATTTCGTTCGTCGCTCAATCCTGAGCATCGCGTTTTCACGTCGCTCTTGATGACGGATTATTTTGATCCAAAAACGCGCGAGCGAATTGAAGCGTTGCTCGCGCCGCGCGAAGTTTTTTCCGAACGCGCCAAGGAATTGATTTTAAAAAATGAAAAGCAAGGCGGCTTGAGCCCCGCTGAAGGCGAGGAACTGATTCGCGAAGGCATCAATCGCATTTTCAAATGGACGGGCAAAGCGCGCGATCATCGGCTTTACAAGGAACTGAGCGACGCTGGTTTTAAAATCGCGGCGGACATCGCGTGCTTTGAGTCGCATCACTTGAATCATCTCACGCCGAACACGTTTTGGATCGATCTCTACACGACGGCTATGAAGTTTTGCCTCGGCGAAATGGACGCGAACACGCACTTGAAACGCTCACAACAAGCGTTGGACAAGCTTGTAAAGGATGCGGACAAAGATTTTTTGCGACTCCAATTCAAACATTTAAGCCGAGATGCAATTGATGCGTTTGACAAAATAGAAATTTCGTCAGAAGCAACAAAAGCACTGGCAGCAGAATTGACGAAGCGTTTGCGGGAACCGGATTTGGATTTGAGCAAATTGAAACATGCCGGGTTCAAAGATTTCACAGAAGGTCCGCCCACCGGCGTTCCGCTTTTGTTGCGACAAGATTCTTACAAAGCGTTGACTGAACCTGTGACGTTTGTGGAATCGGACGGCTCGAAAGTAGAAACGGTTCACACCGCACGCTTCGGCGAAATTGAACAACGCTTTTACGCTGCGACTCCGAAAGGCCGAATACTTTACGATGAATGCCTCGCCGCAGGTGATGTGCAAAAGAACGCTTTGATGAAAACAGATTCTGACGCGGCGCAAGCAGCGTTTGCCAAATGTTTCGCGCCGTTTCCGAAAACGCTTCCCGAACTGCTGGAGCAAAAACTGGTTTTCGGTCGCTACTCCGTGACGGAAAAAGGTCTGGCTGCAAAAGGAAACATCAACACGACGAACATCGGGAAATTGGTGAAGCGCGGCTACGTTGATTGCGACGGATTGCGTTATGAAGATTTTCTGCCGTTCAGCGCAGCGGGAATTTTTGCATCCAATCTCGGCCAATACGGAACCAAATCCACGGCAGCGGCCAAGCCTGTTTACTCGCCAGCGATGCTCGAAAAAATTATGGGCAGAAAAATAGTCGATTCAAACGATCTCTACAGCCAGTTGCAGGAAGAATCGATCAATGAAGTTTTCGCGCATCTCGGTTTGTCGCGCAAATCAGAGAAAGCCCATCGCCAAGAGCCTGTGGCCGCGTGATAATTTATTCCCTGCTAAACGCGCCGAATAGCGAACGCATTTCCTCCTCGACTTGTGCGGGATCGTGCAAGGTTTGCGCAATCTCGTCGCGCAATAATTCCCGGTAACATTTTCTCAATCGGTGAACGGCGACACGTATCGCGCCTTCTTCCATTCCAAGTTTTTTTGCGACGTCGGAATAGGGATCTGTGCCTTTGCCTGCGCTGAGAAAAATTTTCAAATACTTGAACTGTTCCGCGCGTCCGTCCATCTCACACTCGGCTTGCAAACGCTGGATGACTTTCGCCAACAATGCCACCGCCCACTCACGGTCAAATTCCTGATCGGGACTTGCGGCTTGGGCGGCGATTTGAAATTGCGTGTCTGCCGATTTCCAATCGAGTGAAAGATGCGCCGCGCCGCCGCCGCGTTTCTGGCGTTGCGACTTGTCCCATTCGTTGGCGAGAAAATGTTTCAACGACGCGAGCAGGAAAGCGCGGAAACGTCCGCGCTCATTGCTCAAGTTTTCCAGATAATTTTTCTCCAGAAATTTTGTGAAAAACGCCTGTGTTAAATCTTCCGCGTCTTCCTTCGTGTGACCTCGCCGTCGGATGTAAGCGTATAGCGGAAACCAATAAGTTTTGCACAATTGCTCCAGAGCCTCGTCTGATTGCGGCGTGTGTTTGCGACCTGCCGCAAGCACGACTGTCCAATGCGTGGTGGCAAAGATGTCGCCCGGCCCCCCGCCAGAATGGTTTGGACGCTCGCTGGTCAATTGAATTCCTGTAGTGGTTGAGTCATCAGCGGTTTGCGAAGGTTTTGAAAAATTATTCTACTTCTGGAGCGTTTCTTTGGGAGACGACCTGGAAGAAGCAGCGTTCTTTGATTGGAGATAATCCACCAGATTCTGATTACCTGCGTGACTGGCAGCTTTTTCAAGGAGCGCCTGCGTGTCGGATGCAGAATCAAATTCCAAAATTGTGTCGGCCATTTTTTTGGCGCGATCTGTTTTCTTTGCACCGGCCAGGACCTCGAAATATTGCGACCAGCCTTCCAGTGCGCGTTTTCTCAGATACTCGTCTGCCGGGGAAGCTCCCATTGAGTAACGTTTCCGAAATTCCATGTCGCGTCGCCGCGCTTCCATTCCTCCGTCCAACGCTTTTTCTGGATCAAGCAGCGCGAGAATGTCCTCGTATCGTTTTGCCTCAATCAGTTGGCCGAGAAGGTGACCGAACATTTCCTTGCGAACGGGAGAATTGGTGGGCAAACGATCAAACAGCGCCAGCGTTCTGCCGGAATCTTTGAGGTGTGAGTTTAAGTAAGAAAGATCGCTGATTTCGTCGCCGCCTTTTCCATCAAGCAACTTGTTTTCAATGTCATCGCGACGTTTTCTTAATGCATCAAAGGCCGGGGGATATTTCATTCCCAAGCTGGAAATATCCGCCAAAACGTAAACGACTCGCGTGCTGTGAAAATCCTTGGTCTCTTTGCCATGATCCCAACACCACATAAATTCTTCGAGCGCTTGTTCATTTTTTCCGCTCAACACCAATGCCTGGGCGAGATTTCTTCGCGCCTTGGGATCGTTGCGGTTGGACAATAGGGGTATCGACGCATGAGAATAATCTTCCTTTCGCAGCGGCTCATTCACGGCGATCTGGCGAAATGTTTGAGTGCGTCGAATCGAAAATGTTCGTGAAGGGGTCGTGTCCGGTGGTGATGACTGAGGCGCAATAAGTCCCGGCGGAGCCGTGGCAGGAGACGGTATTGAAGGCGGAACTATCGCTGATGGAAGTGTCTGGGGATACAGCTTTAAAGTTCTGGTTGGGATCATTCTCAGTCCCGTTGGAAAGAGTGGGTTGGCTGACGCTGGCGGCGCGGCAACAACTTTCCCCTCACTCTCTTCGCGTCTTTGTTTCACGAGGAAATCTTTTTTTCTAATCCACGCGACCAATTTTTTGCCTTCTCCAGAGATTACAAAACAATCGTCGTCATCAATTCTGGCTTCCGGTTCGAGGGAAAGTTTCGTCAACCGACTCATCCAATTGTAACGAATATCGAAGAACAATTCTGAAACGAGTGGTTTCGGATTTTTCCAATCGAGAGAGTATTGCACATTCTCAATTTGCGTTTCTTTATGATTATCCACTTTCTTGACGCCGAAAAAAGCCGACTCGAAAGCGCCCTCATCATTTGACCAGATCACATCTTTGATGGAGTTGGTTGAGTTGGAGTCGCCCCAAACAAATCGGAGATAATGTGGCCGAGCCATCTCTATCGAAGATTGCCCAGTGATGAGGTGAAGCTTGGGATCGTCGTCATACCTCATCTCCGTCAACACCACCGCTTCGGCGCGAAAGCTGGAAAGCGATTTATATTTTTCTAAACTCATGGCAACGATGTATTCGGCGGTGAAATTTTCCGATGCTAAAGATTTTTTTGCAGGGTTGGCGGGCACAAGGCGCACCGCGTCCGCGACGACGACATTGTTCCCAGAGAGAAAAAAGAATCCGGGTGTTTTGTTGACGAGTCGCACAAAGCCATTGGTTCCGGCTGCGAAGGATTGATCGCCCGCGATTTTAATCCACTGTCCACCATTGATCGTTTGATCCACCAGAACTCTCGATTCTCCGTCTGCGCAGGAGATAATCCACCACGCGTGCGCAGAACGGTTCGTGCCTTGCGGATACCAGATTTCGACATCGTATTTGCCCGGCACTTTGATGTGCGGGCGACACGTTGCGGATGCCTGCGGCATCGCGGAAGCCGCTGGGCAAGAGAGATAAGTTTTCCCAAATTTATTGGACGCCGTCGTTCCAATCCCCCATTCGCCTACGGAAACAACTTCCCCATCATCCATGAGAATTGTTGGAACTTGGATTTTTTGTGATGACGCAGAATCAAGATGCAACATGCCGTTCAACGTTTCGAAATTCATTTTGCCTTTCGCATCTTTGCCCGTCTGTCGAATCAACGAGAACAGCATGATCGAATTGCCCGACTGAATACGGAGCGGTTTTCCAAGATACAGATCACGCGCTTGTTTCGTGACCATTGCCGCTTTTTCCGCATCGGGCATCACGAACGCGAATTCAAACAAACCGGAACCTTGCGCCACATTTGTTCCGCTTAAAATGTGGCCGGGCCGGGCGTTGTGACCATAAATCGTCGGCGCGAGAATGCCGGCCGCGCTTTTCAAATTGTCTGGAACGGAAAACGGCTTATCCAATGAGGGGCCTTGAAAGGAGATCGCAAATTCTTTTGGCGACAATCCGGGTTCGTAAAGAATTTTGAAAATGACGATGCGATCCTCTTGCGCCACGTCCGTCACGCGAAGAACGGCGGCGATGGAGTTGGCATTCGCCATCCATTGCATTTTCTGCGGATGCCACACTTTGGTGCGTTGAGTTTCAAAATATTTAACTGCGCCAAGCACGACGAGAATGGCGAATGGAAAAGTCCAGCCGAAGCGTTTCCAGAAACGCCTCTCGATCCGACGCGGTGCGGTTTTTTGGCTAACGATTTCGCGTTTCAGCCAATTGCCTTTGGGCTGGGGCATCTGCGTGCCAGATTTTCTTTTCTTGCGAATGCGAAAAAGCGTGTCCACCAAACCAAGCGTCATGAGAAAGAAAAAACATACATTCAAAATCTCCCGCGCCTCGCTGCCTTTTGAATCACGACCGTAAATAAACAGAAGCACTATCGCGCCCACAAGAATCCACCAGCCGAAATTGATGATTTTTCCAAGACTTGTTTCTGACAGTAGCGTGCAAAATGGTTCGATCCGGCTAAACAAGCCTTCCGGCTTCTGACCTCCGGCTTCTGACTTCTCACTTTCCGTAGCAATCGTCTCCACCTGCGTTTTGAATTGGCTCGCCTGCTGATAACGCAATTCCGGCTTGCTTTCCAAAGCGCGCAAAACGATTTCGTCGAGACGCACATCGATATGAACTTTCTTCGACGGAGCTTCGATGCGTTTGCCAGGAAGTTCTCCAGTGAGCATTTGGTAAAAAACAACACCGAGCGCGTAAATATCGGCGCGATGATCTACTTCGTTCGGATGTTCCTTTTGTTCCGGCGCCATGTAGTTCGGCGTGCCCATGACCTTGCCGGCTTCGGTGAGTTCGGACGTTCGGAGTTCCGCCTTCAGGCGGTCCGGGTTCGCCGCGCTGGAACCGCCTGAAGGCGGAACTCCGAACGAGGCTGTCGAATCCACGCCCACTAATTTCGCCAAACCGAAATCAGCGACTTTTACGCGACCACGTCGGTCCATCAAAATATTCTCCGGCTTGATGTCGCGATGGACGATGCCGTGGTCGTGCGCGAATTGCAGCGCGTCGCAAATTTGCGGGACGATGGCGAGCGCTTCGCGCGGAGAAATGCGGCTGCCTTGAAGAAGCTGACGGAGATTGACTCCGTCCACAAATTCCATGACGAAGTAATAGAGTCCGTCTGCTCGTCCAAAATCATGAATCGTCACGATGCCGGGGTGATTTAATTTCGCCAGAGCTTTGGCTTCGCGCGAAAAACGTTCGGCAAACCCCGCTTCGTCGCCAATTCCCGGCGGAAGAATTTTCAGAGCGACGAGTCGATCAAGTTCTTTTTGTCGCGCTTTGTAAACCGCGCCCATCCCGCCCTTTCCGATCAATTCCAAAATATCAAGTTGAGGAAACTTGGCGGCCAGTTCCGTCACGGAAGGTGGTTCGAAATGCGGAAATCGCCTTCCAGTCACAGTATCACCGGCTGCGCCTTCTTTGAGAAGACAAGCGGGGCAAAGACCGTCCAGCAAAGGATTTTTCAGCGGCGTGCCGCATTGCGGACATTGGTTGGCTTCAGGCATTTTCGGATTCGCGTCATTCATACACCTTCCTCAGAAGCAAATCGCGAAAGATGTTACCGACAAAAGAAAACTATTATTTCTTTTTAATGTGGCCGAACTGAAATCCCTTCGAGATTAGTAGCGGCCGAGGCAACAAGACTCAAATATCCGCCGGTCATGAAACGATGACGAGGAGGCTGGCTTTTGAAACTGGCGCTTACTGGTTCGCCTTCAACAACCGGCTCTTGCGGTCCTCGGAAAGGCTGCTTTGCGCAATCCATATTTTCGCCGCCGCTGGATCGGATTCGAGCCATTGTCGGGCGATATTTTCCGTCATAGAGTTGCGTTGGTTGGGTTCTTTAATTGATTCAACCCACGGCGCCGCAAGCTGAGGATATTGCCACGAAATCGAACTGACATATTGCTCAACGGCACGTTCCTGCGATGGCCCAGTGGGAAAGGTCGCCAGCCATTTGCCAGCGGCGGTGGGATCGTTATTGGCCCATTGCGAAAGAACGGTTTGAACCGCGCTATCTCGGGTCTGGCTCGAAGGAATGGCGGAAACCCACGCGGCGGCTGCTTCCGGATCAGAGTGTGCCCATGAGGATGCGACGGTTGAAATCGCTCTGTTTTGGGAATCACCTGCGGGCAATTTGGAGACGAATTCCGCCGCATCGTTCGGCGAATTTTGGGCGATGCCAGAAGCGATACCCGAAATAAACGAATCGTGTGCCTTGCCTTCCGGTAAGCGGTTCGCCCATTGCATCGCTTTATTCGGATCACTTGCGCCCAACGTGCTGGCGATGCTGCTTAGAAAGCTATTCTGGCCGTTCCCAGGTGAGAGCGATTGACCGTACGCCATCGCGCCTTCCGGGTCAGTCTGCGCCCATTGCGGTCCCAGATTTTGTAATGCGTTTTGCTTGGAGCGGCCTTCCGGCAATTGCGACGCCCACGCGACCGCGCTGGTCAAATCAGTTTGGCCCCACTGACTGGCAACGTTACGAATTAAATCATCCCGTTCGCGACCTGCGACCATGGTGTTCGCGAATTCTGCCGCCGCTTTTGGATCGTTTTGCGCCAGTTGCCACGAAATATTTTGCAATGCATTTCGTTTGGCGCTGCCTTCGGGAAGTGTCTGAATCCATTCCATCGCGGCCTTCGGATCGTTGCGAGCCAGCCCATTGGCGAGTTGGCTGATGGCCTGCATCTGGGCGTTCCCCGGAGCCATCGCAGTGACAAATGCTTCGGCCGTTTTCGGATCTTGATACGCCAACTGGCCAACAATATTTTGCAAAACGCGGTTGCGTTCCGATCCGGCAGGCAACGTCTCCACAAATTTCATGGCCGCATCCGCGTCTTGTTGCGCCCATTGGCTAACCACGGCTCCGATCAAATTATTTCTCGCGTTCCCCGGTGCTAGCGTTTGCGCATAGACCATCGCCGATTTGGGATCGCTCTGCGCCCATTGGCTGCCAAGGCTGCTCATGGCTTGTTGCTTGATCTGGCCTTCCGGCAATTGCTGGACCCAGGCTGCCGCGCCATTCACATCGCTGTTCGACCATTGCGAGATGATGGAGCTGATTGCGTTACGTTTGTCGTTGCCGTTGGGCAACGTGTTGGCCCATGTGATCGCCCCTTGCGGATCTTTTGACGCCCAGCTCGAAGCAATGGATTGAAAAGCCTGCGAGCGTTGCTGGCCGGAAAGTTCGGCTGCTTTCGACGCCGCGCCCGCAGGATCCTTTTCTGCCCAGGCGTTGAAAATCTGATACATTCCGCCATACCGGTCGCTCGTCCCCTGAGCTTTCATCAAGTTGAACGCGGCTTCAGGATCTTTCGTGGCGAGGGAATTGATCGCAGAGTTTAACACCCGAGTGCGGAGCGGCCCGGGCGGGAGTTGTTGCGCCCACTGGGTCGCGGCAGCGGAATCGCGCTCGGCCCAACTTTGCACGACTTGTGAAATGGCCATTTCGCGCGATTGCCGGTTCGATACGGAGTTGGCGTAGGCCATGGCGGAATGCAAGTCCGCATCGGCCCACGTGCTCAATAACATTCCACGCAAGCTGTCGCGCACATTCTTTGAACTCGTTTTTTCTAAAATCGCCAATGTCTGGGGCATGTCCGCAGGATCGATGGACTCGATAAATTTTTGCCAATCTGAATAGCGACGGCGATTGCCATAACTCATTCCGCCAACGCTCATCTCACCAATCTTGGCTTCGATTTCCTCCAGAGTCGGTTTGCTCGAAACCGTTTGTTTGGCAACCGCATTGGTGGTGGATTTTCTTTGGCGAATGGCGGGTAAGCCCGGAGGCGACTGGCCATTAACCGAAACGGTTGGAACGGAAGCGGGCGCAACATCCGAGGTCGTGGCGTGGCGTCGCGCGACGAAATAGCCGCCGCCAAAAGCCAGAGCGGCGACCAACAGCAGGGAGGCAAAAACTTTTGTCGTCATAATGAATTTTTTCGCAAATAAAAAGTTGGATGGGCTGGTGATTGTTGGATGAATGGCGTCCCGTTTGTCGAGGAAAACAAATTAACTCACGGTCTCATCCGGAAAAAAGGGAACACCACTTCCGTCGCGGTTACGGCCAGGAACACCAGACTCACTAGCGCGTTCAATCGGAAAAAGGCATTTTGCACCCAATTTAAACTGCGCCGCCGTGCCAGCCAGTGCTCTACGATCAGGCAAAAAGCGATGAGCACAATTCCGATGATGTAGGCGAGCCGAAAACCGCCGAGCAAACCGAACACCATCAGCACCATCACCATGACCATGTGCGAAAAAAACGCGGCGGCCAAAGCGTTGTTGACTCCCCAGCGCACGACCAGTGAATGCAATTTGTGTTTGCGATCAAATTCGTAATCTTGAATCGCGTAAATTAAATCGAAACCAATGAGCCAGAAAACCACCGCTACTGCGAGGAGCATGGGCAGAAAAAAACTTTCTTTCATCGGCCAGAATATAAATTCACCTTTCACTGCGAGCCACGCGCCAATCGGCGCCAACGCCAGCGCGATTCCGAGAAAGATGTGGGTGAAATCGGTAAAGCGTTTTGTTAGCGAATAGAAGCAGACGAAGAACAACGCGACCGGTGAAAGATAAAAACAAATTGGGTTCAGGAAATAGGCCGAAGCAATCAAACCTGTGGCGCTAATCAGGCAAAGGATCCATGCGGCCACGAGCGAAATTTGGCCTGTAGGTAAGTGTCGACTCGCGGTGCGCGGATTCTTTTTATCGAATTCACGGTCAACGATTCGATTGAAAGCCATCGCACAGGTCCGCGCCGAAACCATCGCGGCCAAAATCAGCAGGAAAATTCTCCAACCCGGCCAACCGCGATTTTCGCGAGCCGCGACGACCATCGAGGCCAAAGCAAATGGCAGTGCAAAAACTGTGTGGGACAGTTTTACGAATGAAGACCACTTGGCGATGGTCGAGAACATCAAAGAAGGTTTCTGAACTGCTCCGGCGTGAGTCCCGCCGCGCGCGCAATCTGCCCCATGGTGAAAGCGTTAACCGGATTATGGCGGGGGATGATCAAAGTTCTGGCTCCGTCGGACAGGATGGTGTGCTTTCCTTCGCGAATGATTCTAAAACCCATTTTCTCAAAGACGCGGATGGCGTGCAGGTGAGGCACTCCGGGGAGCTTTGGCATATCAAATCGTGACCATTTCGTGTTCGATTTTCACGCCGAATGTTTTCTCAATTTCCGGCTGAGCGGAAAGCCATTCGCTGATGGCAATGCGAATATTCTCCAACGCCTCGGCGCGGGTTTCGCCTTGCGAGCAGCAGCCCGGAAGGTCATCGCACCAAACGGCGAAACCCTCTTCTGACTCGACGAGTGTTATTGGATATTGCATGGGGGAAGTTACAAAACGTTCGATGCTTTGGCAATTGTCACTTCAGTCCTTCTCCTCCTGCCAGCGCGGAACGAGTTTCTGTGAAACACCCAAATGATCGAGCACGCGCGCCACAACCGTATCAATCACTTCCACAATTGTTTTCGGATTCGTGTAGAAAATTGGATTCGCGGGAAGAATCGTTGCGCCAGCCAGAATTAATAATTCAAAATTTTTCACATGAACCAAACTCAACGGTGTTTCACGGGGGACCAAAATTAATTTTCTCTTTTCCTTCAAAACAACATCGGCGGCGCGGAGCAAGACATCTTCGCTGAAACCGTGCGCGATGCGGCC
>JBDSLX010000079.1:0-4524 GCA_039916145.1 Verrucomicrobiota bacterium
AGCTTCGCCGACAATTTCCTCAACCGTCATGCGCGGATCGAGTGAGCCGACCGGATCTTGAAAAATCATTTGCAAGCCGCGGCGAATCGAACGCAATTCCGCACCGCTCATATTCGCAATATCTTTCTCCGCAAACAAAACGCTGCCGGAAGTCGGCTCAACAAGTTTGACAATGGCGCGGCCAAGCGTGGTCTTGCCGCAGCCGCTTTCACCAACGAGACCAAGTGTTTCACCCGGCTCAATCGAAAAACTCACATCGTCCACCGCTTTGACGTGGGCGTTGACGCGGCTGAACAACCCGTGTTTGACGGGGAAATGAACTTTTAAATTTTTAACTTCGAGCAGGCTCACAATTTATTTTGCGTAGAGCGACCGGACCCAGCGATTCGGCTCAACTTCAATCAACGCCGGCATCGTTTTTTCACAGGGCGGTTGCGCGGTTGGGCAACGAGGAAAAAATCTACAGCCGACTGGATAATTTCCCGGTGCGGGAACGCTGCCGGGAATCGCTTGCAAACGCTGTGGCCCGCCTTTGATTTGCGGAACGGAATTCATCAACGCTTTCGTGTAGGGATGCAATGGGCGTCGCAATAAATCCAACGCGGGCGAAAGCTCCACAATTTGCCCTGCGTACATCACGGCAACTTTATCAGCAATGTCGCCGACCAATCCGAGATTATGCGTGATCAACAAGATGCTCATGCCGAGCCGTTCTTTCAAATCTTTCAGCAACTCCATGATTTGCGCCTGGATCGTGACATCGAGCGCAGTCGTCGGTTCGTCCGCAATCAAAAGTTTTGGTTCGGATGCCAACGCCATCGCGATCATCACACGCTGTTGCATTCCGCCAGACATTTGAAATGGATAATCGTGGATGCGCGATTCTGGGGCAGGAATGCCAACAAGCTTTAACAAGCGAATCACTTCTGCATCTGTGGCAATGTTTGGCCGATGCAACTTAAGCGATTCTTTAATTTGGCGTCCCACTCGAAAAACCGGATTCAACGACGCGCTCGGTTCCTGAAAAACATAGCTGACCACGCCGCCGCGAATGCTGCGTAATTCCTTTTTGCCCATTTTCAAAACGTTCTGACCGTTGAGAAAAATTTCGCCGCCGACATAACTTGCGGGAGGAGTGGGAATCAGTTTCGCAATCGAAAGCGCCGTGACACTTTTTCCGCAACCGCTTTCGCCTACGAGACAAACCGTTTCTCCCGCTTTGATTGAAAGCGAAACGCCATCAACGACGCGCAGTGCCTTTTCGCCCGCGCCAAATTCCAGTTGCAGATTATTAATTTCGAGCAGATTCGCCATGGAAATCGCCGCCAACATAGCTGCGGGAAAATCTCAATGCCAGAAGAAGATTTACCGCGAATTGCTGTTGCGGAAACGTCGCTCCAATGCTTTCGTAACTCGCTTCGTCTATGAAAAAAAATATTTTTGCACTGGTCATCGCGACGGGACTGCTTTCAATGATGGGCTGTAAATCAATGGCACCCCGCACCGTGGAATCTCCGAAAATTGTTTCGACTTCAGAAAAAACTGTAACGGCTCCTAAAACTCTGAACGCATTCCAGAGCGAGGCGACCAAATACAATTCCATCCTGCGCGTCCCGGAATTTGAAACGACTCCTGACGCAATTAAACTTTCGCTGTCCAATACGATTAACGAAGCCAATGCCGCTCTGGATAAAATCGGCGCGCTCAAATCGAATGAAGTTTCTTTCGCCAACACTGTTCTGGCACTTGACGACTTGAGTTATCGCGCCGGAACTTTCGCGAACCGTTTGTCGCTGACCAAAGAAACCAGCACCAACGCGGTCGTGCGCGAAGTGGCGACCGACGCAACCAAGGCTTTTCAGGATTGGGCGGTCGGCCTTGATTATCGCGAAGATGTTTATGCGGCGATGAAAGCGTTTGCCGCGACAAACCCCAAATTACAGGGCGAAGATAAAAAATTGTTCGTGGAAGTCATGCGTGATTATCGCCGCGCCGGTTTGGAATTGCCCAAGGACAAACGCAACGAAGTCGAGCGCATGCGCAAAGAAGTTTCAAAACTGGCGACTGATTTTGAAACGAACGTCACGGAGGCGAAAAAAGCGTTGAAGTTTACAAAAGCCGATTTAGAAGGGGTGCCTGATGACTTTTTGAATCAAAAGGGAATCAAAACGGGCGATGACGAATACACGATCATGGCCAATATCACGTTTCATTATTTGATGGTGATGGATAACGCCAAACGCGAGGAGACCCGCAAAAAATTTCAGATTGAGCACGATAATCTGGCGCGCGAAAAAAACATTTCGCTGCTGAAACAGATTTTAAAATTGCGCAACGATATCGCGCACACACTCGGTTACGCGTCGTGGGCCGATTATCAGATCGAACCGAAGATGGCGAAGAACGCCAAGACCGCCACAGATTTTTTGCAGAAATTAAAAACGGGGTTGCAACCGAAGTTTGACGCCGAAATCGCCGAGTTTCAAAAATTAAAAGCAAAGGACACGGGCGATGCGAATGCGAAAATCAACATTTGGGACTGGCGCTATTACAGCAACCAATTGAAAAAAGAGCGCTACACCGTCGATGCGGAAAAGCTGCGCGTTTATTTTCCCTATGATCGCGTGCTCGAAGGAATGTTCCGTATTTACGAACGGATTTTTGATTTGAAATTTCAAGAAATCGACGCGCCTTATAAATGGATTGAGGACTTAAAACTTTTCGCCGTGACCGACGCAAAAACCGGCGAGCCGATGGGTTTGTTCTATCTCGATATGTTTCCGCGCGAAGGAAAATATAATCACTTCGCGCAATTCGGCCTCATCGAAGGGAAACGTTTGCGGGAGGGTAAATATCAGCGCCCGACGGTCGCTCTGATTTGCAATTTCCCGCCGCCAGATGCAGGCAAGCCCTCGCTGCTCTCGCATCAGGAAGTTGAAACTCTCTTTCACGAATTTGGTCACGCCATGCATTCGATTTTGACGCGGGCGACCTACGCAAGGTTTGCCGGAACCAGTGTTCCGCGCGATTTCGTCGAAGCACCATCGCAAATGTTGGAGAACTGGATTTGGGACAAATCGGTTTTGGACACCTTTGCGGCGCGTTACGACAACCCGAGCGAAAAAATTCCGCCGTCGATTCTAGCGAAATTAAAAGAGGCGAAACTCGCCACGGAAGGAACTCGTTATCGTCGCCAACTCGGATTTGGTTTGGTTGATCTCACGCTCCATTCCGATCCGAAAGCAGCGGACCATCCGGTCGAAATTGCGAATCAAATTACGGACGACGTTTTCTTTCCGCCCGCCGAAGGAACGGCTTACGTCGCCTACTTCGGTCATTTGATGGGCTACGACGCCGGTTATTATGGTTACGCTTGGGCCGATGCCATTGCCGCCGACATGGCAACGGTTTTTGAAAAATCGAAGGACCGTTATTTCGACAAATCGGTTGGAATGCGTTTGCGAAATGAAATTTACGCCGTGGGAGATTCCCGCGACGTTAACATTTCCATCCAAAAATTCCTTGGCCGCAAGCAATCACTCGAACCTTTTTTGGAATCGATTGGCATTGGGAAAACGATTCAGGAATCCGGCAAATAAAAAGCGATTCTGAAAACAGTGTTTTCGGCATTGTGTTGAAGGGGAATTTGTTGTGGCAATCCCGTCTTATTCCCGTTAAAAATTCCTGCACCAATTCAATTCAAGGACAAACCTATGCCTACTCTCGCCACAACCGTTGACGGTCTCAAACTTCCCAATCCATTCATCATCGGTTCAGGTCCGCCTGGAACGAATCTCAACGTCATCGGCAAAGCGTTCAAGGAGGGATGGGGTGCGGTCATCGCCAAAACGGTTTCGCTTGATTCGTCCAAAGTCATCAACGTCACGCCGCGTTACGGCAAGTTGATGGCGGGCGACGGCAAGGAAGTCATTGGCTGGGAAAATATTGAATTGATTTCGGATCGTCCGTTGAAAATTTGGGAGGAAGAATTTAAAAAGTGCAAAGATCAATTTCCCGACGGCGTGCTCATCGCGTCGATCATGGAGGAATACAATAAAGATGCGTGGATCGAAATTGTGCAGCGTTGCGAGGCGTCGGGCGTGGATGCGTTTGAATTAAATTTTTCCTGCCCGCACGGTTTGCCCGAAAGAAAAATGGGCGCGGCAATGGGACAAGACCCGGACATCCTTGAAGAAGTTTGCGGCTGGGTCAAAGGCGCGGCGAAGAAACCGTTCTGGGCGAAGATGACGCCGAACATCACGCACATCGAAGATCCAAGTCGCGCGGCGTTGCGCGGCGGTGCGACCGGACTCAGCGCGATCAATACGATTCGCAGCGTCGTCGGTGTGAACCTCGATACGCTTCGTCCCGAACCATCTGTCGAAGGTTACACAACGCCCGGCGGTTATTCCTGCAAAGCAGTGAAACCAATCGCGCTCCGCATGGTGATGGAAATCGCCACAATGATTCGCAAAGAATTTCCCGGACGTTCGCTCTCCGGCCTCGGCGGAATCGAATCCGGCA
>JBDSLX010000080.1:0-9220 GCA_039916145.1 Verrucomicrobiota bacterium
CAGTGCCGGATCGAGCACCTGCTGGGCCTCAGAGAAAGTCGAGCGCGGCACGACTCGCCCGCAGACTTCCTCCTGCACGCGTTCCAAGAGACTGGTCGCCGCCAGACCGCGCAAGGTTTGCGCGACCGGATTGAGCAGGCCAAAAAGAAAGAGGGAAAGATGGTCCGGAGCGATCAGCTCCCGTTTGAGATGCTCGGTCAAGGGCGGCGGTTCTGGCGCGGCAACGTGCACGCGGCGATTGAGCCAGAAAAGAGGAAAAAGTACCAGTTACAATCCGGTTACAAAATTATGACGTTTGCCGGAACTCCAGCATCTCCCTTGCCGGACACGATTGGTTGGAAACCAGCTTTGACAAGAGATGTTCCAAGCCGGTTGCAAACCGGCGCTCCGACGGTGAGGGTAAATGTGCCATCGTTGTTGGAGTTCAAGCTTTAGCTTGTCGGTGGGAACAAGCTGAAGCTTGAACTCCAACTATTTTATTCGTTCCGCATCCTTCACCGGATCGAATTTCGGATTCGGCAATGGCATTTGTGCGCCGGTATTTTTTCGCCACAATTCGAGCTTTTTATTCAACTCGGAAACTTTCGCCGCCATTTTGTTCACGAGATTATTCGTTTCGCCGATGTCTTCCTTTAAGTTGTAAAGCTCGAATCGCCCGGTCTCGTGACTCTGAATCAATTTGAAATCGCCATCGCGAATTGCGCTGTAGGGTTTGGCTTCGTCCACCCGATAATGCGGATAATGCCAGTAAAGCGCGGTGCGTTTCAGCGCGCCGGATTTTTTCAGCAACGGAACAATGCTTTCACCTTCGCAAAAATGATTCGGTTTATCCGTGAGACCGGCCATTTCCAAAATCGTGGGATAAAAATCCAAAGTGATCGATGGAGTTTCGCAAACACTGCCGGGCTGAGTCACGCCGAGCCAGCGAACAATCAACGGCACGCGCACGCCGCCTTCGTAACCCCAACCTTTTCCGGCGCGCAACGGAGCGTTCGTCGTGGATTTTAAAAAACCGCCGTTGTCGGAAGTGAAAATAACAACCGTTCGATCCGCGATTTTCAGTTCGTCCAACTTTTGCAAAACGCGGCCCACGCTGTCATCCAGACTCTCCAACAATGCGGCGTAAGTAGCGTTGGTGTGGCCTGAACTTGAACCCATTCGCGCGAGTTTGTTTTGATATTTCTTAATCACTTCAGGTTTCGCTTGAATCGGCGTGTGCACGGCGAAATGTGGCAGATACAGAAAAAACGATTTGTTTTTATTCTGATCGAGCACCTTGAGCGTTTCGTCAGTGAGGCGGTCGGTCAGATACTCGCCCACCGGCCCGTCCTTCAGGTTAGGATTTTTGTAAGGCGAAAAATAACTGGCGGGATGCCCTTGATGACTTCCAGCGATATTCAAATCAAAACCGAATTGTTCCGGACGAGAATCTTCTCCGCCCAAATGCCATTTGCCGATGCTCGCGCAAAAATATCCGGCCGTTTCCAGTTGTTGCGGAAACGTCGTTTCATTCGTCGGCAAATATTTAGTCCAATCCGGCGAAATCAGTTTGGTGAACGGTCGAGTGTAGCCGGGGATGTAATCGGTGAGATGCAGGCGAGCGGGATATTTTCCCGTGAGAAACGCGGCGCGCGTCGGGGAACAAACGGTGCAGGCCGAATAGGCCTGCGTGAATTTCATTCCTTGCGTCGCGAGTTTGTCGAGGTTCGGCGTCTCGTAAAATTTGCTGCCGTAACAACTGAGATCAGTCCAACCCAAATCATCGGCGAGAATGAAAACGAAATTGAGTTTTGGTTTTTCAGCGGCGCAAAGGAATCCGCCGAGGAAAAAGGCCAACGAAATGGTCAGCAGAAATTTTTTCATGACAAATAGTATTCAATGCCTGCCGCTTGGAACAAATGCTGTCAGTTTCGGTGCAGGACACGGCGTTTGTCCCATGTCCAAAGTGCGCGGTCAATTGTTCGAAGATCAAGTGAATGGCGAAGAGCTAATTCTCGGATTCGTTCGGCGATACGAATATAAAACCGAATGTCTTCATAGGATTCCGGCGCAGTTTCGCCGAGCGCGTAGATTACTCTGTAATCCAGAATGGGAAATCTATCAGGACGCATCCAATGAAGAATTGCAGAAGCGGTGCGCAATGCGACGCCACGCAACAGCACCAGCGCACCAATTGCAGCGGCGTCGTCAGATGCTTGAAAGGCGAGACTGGTTGCAGCACGGATTTCGTCCTCTGTGTTTAAGTTATAGTTTCGCGTATTCCGAACCGACTTCCACCGCGCCACACGAACAAAGAGATCTTTCGTTAAATAGCCATTCCTCCTCGCCTCTATAAAAGCTTTTTCAAAGGTGCGCTCCGCTTCCGAATCTCGATCAGCAATTACGCTCCAGTATTCATCCGCCAGTGCCACGATCTTGTTACGATCTTTAAGAAACTCACAACTGGTCGTTTCACTTTCTGTCTGGGAATTCATCCACAAGGAAAAAGCCTTCTTTTCATCGCTGGCAAGTTTGGCAATTGCGTCTTGGATTTGAGCCAGCGAGTGCATGACAAAAAATTAGAAGAGCCAGCGACTTTCAGCAACCGCAAAGCCAACCTGGTTTTACGACTTGGGATTCAACCGCGCGAAATAAGTTCGCTCGCGAACGACTGCGCCTTTTTTGCCAGGAACGTCGCTGAAATATTCAACGTTGTCGGAAATGCCGTCGGTTGATTTTTGCGAACTGCGATAACGAAATCCGATTTTCTTTCCGGCTTCCTCAACCCAGCCGAGAAAAACCGCGCTGTGCCCGGATTTGCTGCGCCACAGTTGGACGAAATCGCCCGGCTGCGCTTGTTCCGCAGAAATGGATTTTCCAATGCCAAGATTGTCCATCGCCGGACCAGCCTGTTTGTTCGTGTCGCCGGTCACGCCATACCATTCTTTTTGGAATTTGCGAATCTCATCCACCGATTTGTCCTTGAGCAGACCGCGTTGTTCCGCCGCGCGCATCACGACCGAAAATGTGAATCCACTGCAATAAGTTCCGTTCGTTCCCGCTGGCAAAATCCGTTCGTTCTTGAATTTGATTTCCTCCGGCGTTCCCGAACCTCCAACGCTGTAATGCCCGCCGTTCTTGTAGGATTTCGCGGCGCGAATCGTATCCGGCTCCGCGCCAAAAACATTTGCCGACAGAACGCACGTTGCGAGAAATAGGATCGAAAGCAGATGTTTCATTATTTCTGGATGTCGGCGAATTGATCTTTGTCATTCAGCTCGGTGCGCAAACGCGTCAACTCGGCGGTCATTTTCTTCTGCACATCAGCGTATTTCGGATCGCCGTAAACGCTTTTCAATTCATGCGGATCGGTTTTGAGGTCGAACAATTCCCACTCGTTGATGCGATTGAAGAAAATCAATTTGTAACGTTCGTTGCGCACGCCGTAGTGCGGTTGGACTTTGTGGTCGGCGGGATAATGGTAGTAGCGATAATACATCGACGTGCGCCAATCCTTCGGCGTTTTCCCTTCGAGAAGCGGAACGATGCTGTGGCCTTGAACTTCTTTCGGCGTTTTCACACCGGCGTATTCCAGAAAGGTCGGCGCGAAATCAACGTTGAGAATCATGCCGTCGTTTACTTTGCCGGATTTGATTTTTTCCGGATAACGAATCAGGAACGGCATTCGCAGCGACTTTTCATACATGAAACGCTTGTCGAACCAATTGTGGTCGCCGAGAAAAAATCCCTGGTCAGAGGTGTAAATGACGATGGTGTTTTTGCTCAGCCCGTTTTTTTCCAGATAATCGAGCAGGCGTCCAACGTTGTCGTCCACCGATTGAATGCAAGCGAGGTAATCGCGCATGTAGCGTTCGTATTTCCAGTGCTTCAATTCTTTTTCGGAAAGGCCAGCAGGCGGTTCTTGTTTTACGTCGCTCGGTTGCAAATCGCGATCAATACGCATCGTTGCTTCCGTGGCGGCGGACGAACGATTTTTGTAATCGTCATTAAATGTAACGGGTTCGGGAATTTCGACATTTTCAAATTGCTTGGCGTGTTTCTCATCCGGCTCCCACGGGCGATGCGGTGCTTTGTTGTGACACATAAGAAAAAACGGTTTGTCTTTCGGGCGTTTCTCCAGAAATTCCCTGGAGATGTCGGCGGTAATGTCGGTGACGTAACCTTTCTTTTTTTTTCGCACACCCATTTCGATGAAATCGGGGTCGTAATATTTTCCCTGGCCGGGAAGAATATTCCAATAATCGAAGCCGGTCGGGTCACTTTGCAAATGCCACTTGCCGACGATGCCGGTGTGATAACCCGCCTTTTGCAATTCTTTCGCGACCGTCCATTGGCCGCCGTCAAAACGATTGAAAACCGGCACGCCGTTGATGTGCGAATATTTTCCCGTGAGAATCGCGGCGCGGCTCGGTGTGCAAATCGAATTTACGACGAAACAATTGCTGAAACGCATTCCTTCTTTCGCGATGCGATCAATGTTTGGCGTTTTATTTATTTTGCTGCCATACGCGCTGATGGCGTGCGCGGCGTGGTCGTCGGACATGATGAAAAGAATGTTGGGCTGTTCGGGGAGTTTCTGGGCAGCTTGAGCGAGGATAGAAAAAGCAGAGCACAAAAACAGCAGGGGTAAAATACGTTGATTCATATCGTGATGTTGGAGCTAACTGAGACGGACCAAATGCGTCAAGAAGTTACAAGGGTGGGCGAAGAAAAGTCCGCCCAAGAAGAGAAAAAAACTCCACCGATTGTTCCAGGGTTTCTTATTTAGTATTCTCCGGCAATCGGTGGAGCGGACTGAAATTATGAATTAAACGTAATGCGGTTCGTGGGCCGAGCGAGCCGAGCGTTTCTTGGCTGACTTGGAAATTGTATCAGCGTTAGGTGAGGCAGCCAGGTCCGGCGCTTTTCTTGCGGACGCCGCCGGCTGCGTGGCTAAAATCCCCGCCTCATATTCGCGCGTGGTCGTGAGATGGGCTTTCGCTTGCAACCAATAATCAAGGTCGCGGCCATGGACGCAACCTTCCGACTCCCAAAGATAATAAGCGTAACGGGCGATTTCTTGATCCGCAGGTTGCTGGAAAGTCTTTGTCATATTTTTCGTTTACGTGCGGGTTATTAAAATTCCGACAGGCATTCATCACAATCAGGCGCAAATCGGTTTTTCTTCCGAGGGAAAATTGTATCGTTTAATAGTGGAATTTCTGTCAGCATTAGGGGGAAGCCGACGCAGGGGATTGCCTCAATGTCGGCGGAGAATCAGCCGGTGTTCCATGCGTTTTGTTTGATGATATTCCAGCGGCGGCAAATTGGTCAGTGTGGGCGATTCAGTTTCGTGCAAAATATTCTTGGCCACCATTTGCAATTCCCGCCAACGCGTCCACTCCAGGTCGGGCGCGTGGGCGATTTGTCGCATCATACTTCGCCATTCGATGATGATGCGGTCAATGTCGCCGACGCCCAAAAGTTCTGTCACCCACGCATGTTTGCTCAACGGATTTTTGTGAACGCCCGCGACAACTTGTTCCGCGCCTGAACCGTATTTCGGCGGAACTCCGTTTTCCAAATAACCGGGAATCGATTGCATACCGTAAATGCGATGGCAAATAACGGCGAGCCGGCCGGCCCAACGATTTTCTTCACCGCAAAAACGAAACCCGGCGTCGAGGTTGGCGAGGTCATAAATTAATTCGTTGATTGGATATTTTTCGTCTTCAAGCGCGGCGGCAATGGCAAGCCCATCGCCTTGCGAAAAAAAACTGACGATTTGTCCGCGCCGAGTTGGAACTCCGCGAACATCGACTAAACCCATTCGCCGCCAGAGCAGCGCGGCACCTGTTGCGGCGGAAAGTTTCAGGCAAATCGGCACCAGCGAACAGTCCGCGCAATCGCGAGGCAAAACGTGTCGCTGAATGGGCCGCCACAGCGCAGCACCATGCGAATCAACCGGAACTCGCATGGTCGCTTCCTCGAGGCTGACCATTGCGATAATTTTATTGGGTTCCAAAACGAAACGAACTACGGAAGTTTTTTGTTGGGCAAGTCTTTTTTCCACCAACGGCACAACCTGTTGTTCCCACAAAGTCATATCGGCCTGGCGTCCGTTCCAATTGGTGAGGCGGCGAATCCATTTAGCGATGATGAGGCGATTATCATTGAGCCGATCCGCAACGGTGATAGCGCGTCCGTAAATTTTTCCATTTTCATCTTCGGACAAAACAGCGAGGTGTCCGGAGCCGATTTTTTCGAGCGCGGCGGGATGTGAGAGCGCGGGTTGAAGTTTGAATGCCGGGGGGTTTTCTTCATCCGTTACGTGTTCCGAAGTTATCTGAACTTTGATTTCACCCAGCTTTTTTTCTGACAGCGGCGGATAAATTTCCCATTCGCCCTGACTGTTCAACATTTCGCACACGCGAGTTCGCACATGGCGCGCGCGTTCGGCGTCGGTGTGCAATCCGCAGGGAACATTGGGATGTTTCAACGATTCTTCCACGCCGAGAACAATTGGTTTGGTCGTGAACAATCTTTCCTGAATGCGAACGGCTTCTTGAAAAGGATCGCGGCCAAGTTCGGCGGCAGCGGACATCAGACCGAGCAGCGCATTCCAATCCACTAAACCGCCGCGAGAGAGGTGACACGGACGCGCATCGAGGAGCCGAATCTGATTCGCGGTGACGAGAACGTAACCGGTTTCATCCAGACCACGACGTCCGGCGCGGCCGAACATTTGTAAAATTTCGTCAGAACGAAGCGGTTGTTCCTGATAATCGCGGCGATAAGATTCGCCCGCCAACGCAACGCTCCGCAGCGAAAAATTAATTCCGGCGGCCAAACCCATCGTCGCCACAACCACGCGAAGTTGTCCCGCTTTAGCGAGTGGTTCCACAACTCCAGCTCGAGCGGCGTAGCTAAGTCCGCTGTGATGATACGCGATTCGACTCTTCAACATTTTTGCCAGATGCTCCCCGACCAAAAGTTTTTGCGTCGCATTCAGCGTCAGTGGATTTGGGTTTGGAAGCATTCGCGCCAGTTCTGCGGCGAGCGTTTCGGTGGCCTGTCTGCGCGGAGAAAAAATCAGAATCGGACCCAAATCGTCGGCCAAAGCTTTTGCAACGAGTCGTGGCCAATAACCGCGAATCTCGTTCGGCACATGAAAATTTAAGTTGTTCGCATAGACTTCATCGAGCGGAACCGGTCGTTCTTCGTGCCGAATCAAAATTGCTTTTCGACCGAGGCGATTGAGCCAGTTTACCAGTTGGTGCGGATTGCCGACGCTGCCGCTGAGGAGGAGCAATTGCGTTTGCGGCGGAGCGAGGGCGAGCGCGAGTTCGTAATTCAGACCTCGATCCGCGTCGCCGATCATTTGATATTCATCCACAACAAGCAATGTCGGGCCGTCACCGCCAATTAACCGGCTCTTCTGGGTTTCGAGCGTGGCGACGATGACAGGTGCGTTGAGATTTTCCGATAGATCGCCCGTCGCGATTCCCACATCCCAGCCCTGCGCGCGCCACTCGGCCAGCTTGTCGTTGGCCAAAGCCCGAGTCGGAACCGTGTAAATAGCCTGGCCGCGATTTTTGCCTTTGTTGGACCAAAGTTCGAAAATTAAAGTTTTCCCAGCTCCGGTTGGTGCGTGAACCACGACATCTTTTCCTTCGCGCAACGCCGTGACCGCTTGCTGTTGCCAGAGATCGGGGATTCGCACCTGATTAAAGGCGGGAAGATTTTCAAGTTGTTCCGCAAGTGATGACACATCGGAAAGATAATCAACTATCGTGATTTGGGCGAATTTCAATCGGCTTCAACGCATCCAGGGTGAAATTAAAATCGTGCTTGTTGTCCCATTTTCCCCGCATATTTTCGACGCATTTTTTGGGGAAAAAGTTCGACCACCCGGACATTCGACTGAGCACGGCGGGTTTGATGTCACCTAGGTGCGCACCTTGAGTGGCCAACCGATTCAAAAATATTTCATAACCGCGCTCCGCAATTGTGAAAACGCGCACTGGAAGCAACTGGCCTAGATCACGGCAGTAGGCGTAATGGGGATTGTGGCGTAAAGCGCGGTCAAATGATTCGACTAAATTGCCCGGTGTTGCGCCTTCAACGTAGAGAGTATAGCGGCAACCTGCGGCATCTTCATCGGGAGCGAGCAAAACAAAACGGGGCGTCGTGTTCAATGATGCGAACGTTTCCTGAATCGCTTTGGCAACGAATGTTTCGGAAAGTTTTTCGCCAAACAAATCGGACACGTTTCCGCTCCGGCCCAGAAATCGCAGCGATGGCGTTTGGCCGACGAAGCCCGTGACTTGAACGCAATCGCCCAGACGATAACGCCAGAGTCCGCTCGCAGTCGTGACGACGACTTCGTAGGTCTCTCCCTCGATCAATTCATGGACAAGACGGATCGCGCTGGCGTCGTCAATGAATTCAAAAAAATGCGAACAGACTGCAACGGGTTTCGCTCCCGCGAATGGAATCGTGACGAACGCTTCGGTGGCAAGCAGCCCTTTGGATTGCAAAATCGTGTTCGGAAAAAGTTTTTTTAGATGGATCGTTGCGAACTCTGCGGACCCGTCTCCCCAACAACTGATTACTTTTAGTCGAGGCCAAAACGTGGGCGGCTTTCGCGGATCGGCAGTTTGCAATTCTTTCGCGCGAGGCGAGAGCGGGCAAAGATTTAACGCATTGAGAACTTCTTTGGGAAGCGCAGTGGAATGTTTGCACTGACCCAATTTGATGTCGTTCAGCAAGTCTTCCCAAAATTGTGGCAGTGCATCCAGCAACAGCGAAAGAAACGAAGGGTGCCAGACGGAAATCAACCGCAAATCGCGTTGGCGCAACAGGCAGAGAAGCGTCACGTAGCGAAAGATTTCCAGATCTTTGATGAGCCGTAATTCGGAAGGAACTGCCATCACTGAATCGACGAATCGTTTTCGCGCGCCACCGAGATAACCGGTGTCGTCGTCGAACCCGATTGGCACAGCGGAAACTTCCGGGGACTGGGTTTGCAATGCCGGTGTGATTGACCAATACGCCGGGCCAAGCGCCACGGAAGATTGGCGCAGATAAAGGTCGGAAATCCAGGGAGCAATGGCCGCATTGAACTCGCGTTGCAAACTTGCGGTGAATGGAATCAATTTGCGTGCGCGCGTTGAACCGCTGGTTGGAATGAGACGTGTGACGGGTTCGGATGTAAGGATGCGTTGCTCGCCGCGAACGA
>JBDSLX010000081.1:0-4596 GCA_039916145.1 Verrucomicrobiota bacterium
CGAACGCACGCGCAATTCTATCATCATTGAAGCAATTCGGAGGGGAATTCGCTCCGTTGATGCACATCTGCTCTATTCGACTCCGAGCGAGGGAATTCCCCCCGAAATGTCTCAACACATGCTCGACATGAATCCAGACGCGGAGCCATTGATGCGCGAAGTTCGCGCCGCCAAAATCGCTAAGGGAAAACTTGAAATTCAATTGGACGATTTGCGCCGCCATTGCCCCGGGGTGCAACACAGACTGGATTTGATGGAAAAATTGGCGGCATTTCGCAGAAAGGGTGGAATCAATTATTCTTTGCTTCAAGCGAACCTGAGCAACGAATACATGGAATGGGAAATTTCCATGCACGAACGATTCGGCTCGGATTCTTCCAGTTGGCCTAAAGAAGAAATCACCAAGCGTGACACCGCAGTTGCAAAAAAAGTGAAAATGAATCTTCCTCCACCGCTCGAAGTCCGAGGAAAAAAACGTCCCAAGCCAAAAAATAAAAATACGTTATGAATAAATCGCGGCTGTCTAAACAGCAGAAACAAACCACCGACTCACAGGGAAACTTTTATCAAATCCCTTCCTCGTCACGCTCGGAGAAAAAACAGAAACAGCCGAACTGGAAAAAACATTGCGGCACACTGAAGCTCGGCAGGCGCGCATCGAGCAAGAAAGCATTTACGCCGTAAACATCCTCTCTCTGCGTTGTGTAAGTTCGCCCCGGTGATTCGCCAAAATCGACATTATGAAATCTCCTTGTCTCTCGTTTTCCATTCGTGAAGCGCAACGGCGGCTCCCCCAGCTCTGTCGAGACGGCCAAAGCTGCGCCATCACCCAGCGGAGCAAAACCTTGGGATTTTTTCTTTCCCTCTCTGACTATAAATCTCTCTCGAAAAACTTAGGACAGCGCGATGTCCCCACGATTTTCGAGGAATACGGCGTCACGCCGGAAGATGTCGAACGCAGCTATCAAAAGTCCAGGGCAGAAACCAAGCGCCTGAAAAAAGTGGGCAAACTCAATGAGTGGAAACCGCCCATCACAACGTTTGGCGATCTGGAAAAGCTGTTGACTTCGCCGCGCCGCCCAAAAGGGAAGCTGGTAAAAAAAGGGAAGTTGCTCGTTTACACCGGTGAAATTCCTGCCGTGGACATCGTTGAGGCCGTCAACCGGTCCCGGCAACAAAAAGAAGTTGCCGCCGATGTCGCGTTTTTGGAGTCCAACCATGAATCCACGCCGGGCGGCCCCACCGCGTCTGAAGTTGCGGAAATTTTAAAAATCCAGAAAAAAGTAAGAAAGACTATTCGTGCGCGGCGTTCTTGACTCCCTGAGAACACAGTGAAATTGCTGTGTGCGCTCTCTCAGTGAGCAAATCTTGCGCTCCATTTGCTGAGGTGATTGCTGCGCTCAAGCAGAGAGTTTCCGCATGGACTTTCCTGCGCAAATATGAGTGAGCGCTTCGCGCGTGTCAGCACTGGCTGAAAATTGTTTCTTCGTTGTGCTTTCCCCTGTGCGACCGCGCGCTCTGAACGTTGCATTTCCATGTCAACTTTCCGCGTCGGGGTAATTTCCACTGCGCTCCAATTGCTACGCTCCCTGCGTGTCAGCCGCTGCGTCAGAGGTTCCGCGTCAACTTTCCGTGTCGCTGGTAATTCCTCTACGTTGCGCTCTTCGCTGAAATTGTGTGTGTTCCCTGCGGAGTGATTGCTGTTTCGTGTGACGCACCTGGGCGCGTTGTGTCGGAACCCGTCACCAATTCCGGCGCGGCGTCACAGCCGATTTCCATCCGCAATCAAGCGCCGTTAATTCCGGCTGCAAACGATCACGGTTTCGGCATTGCGCGACACGCTGCGCGCAATCATGCGCTCTGCGCTGCGGTTCCGTGTTTTAACGAAAATCCTCTACGTAGCGGCTCTCCGCTCGGATTGCGCACACAGTCGAAAATCCCGTGTTGGATTGCTGCGCTTGCGGTAGAATAAAGGCTGTGGGATAATCCCGCTATGACAACTACACTCGATGCGAAAAAGAGAGCGGTTCTGATTCCGTTCTCCGCTGGCGATGTAATTCAGATTGAGCCTCAAAGCGAAGACGTTCTGGTTTTGCGCAGGATGAAGCCCGCGATAGATAAACAATTCAAACCGCGCTTAGTCCGCCGCAAGAATGGCGATCTGGTTTCCGTGGGCGGAAAGCCCGTCACTTCCGCAGAGGTTAAACGGCTTTTGGAGGATGATTTGTGATACTGGCTGACGGTAATCTCATCATTGCAAAAGTCTGGACACCGCATGAGGAAAACCGCCGTGCTGAACAGTTTTTTGACGAACACAAAAAAGTCGCCACCTGCGCGATCACAGAATTGAACGTGGTTCGATTTCTCATGCAGAAAGGTCACACCGGAAAAGAGGCCGACCTTTTCCTGAAAAATTTTATCTCACGCCATCGCGAACGGTTTCTTGACTGTGACATTTCGGCGACGGGTGTTGCTGGACAATGTGACGGGCATCGGCAAACCACAGACACCTATCTTGCGATGCTGGCTAAAAAGCATCGCACGAAAGTCGCTACGTTTGACAAGCCGTTCAAAAATAGATTTCCAGATTTGGTGGAATTGGTTGAATGAAATTTTAAAAGTGCCCGCTCGACCGTCATTGTAACTGATCCCGTCACGAAATTCCGCGCGGCGCCACATCGTTTAAATCACTTTACGCTGTGCTGTGCTATCCTGTGCCACGCCGTTGAACACTCCCTTCTACAAAAAGTCATTGAATCACACTTGGTTGCGGCATATACCCCTTGCGATAAATGTTCGGTGTCTCGCCGGTTCGATTCCGGCTCCAGCCACCAACTTCTTTCGCAACCAATGATGCAAAAGCTAATAGATGGGGTTCATAAATTTCGCGACGCAGAATTCGGTCGCTATCGAACGCTTTTTAAACGGCTTTCCCGCGAAGGTCAAAATCCGCACACGCTGTTTATCACTTGTTCCGATTCACGCGTTTTGGCCGAACTCATCACCCAAAGCCAGCCAGGCGATTTATTTGTCGTAAAAAATATCGGTAACATCGTTCCTCCGGCAACTGTCGTTGGCAGCACTAATTCCACAGCAGCCGCAATCGAATTTGCGGTGCAGACTTTAGGTGTAAGCGATATCGTCGTTTGCGGTCATTCGCAATGCGGCGCGATGACAGCGTTGCTGGATGAAACTTCCTCCAAAACTGATTCGCCTCATTTGCGCAAATGGCTCGAGATCGCTGCGCCCGTTCGAACATTGGTCGAAAATAACTATTCCCATCTGAAAAAAGATCCCGAAGCGCGCGCCATCGCCGCTGCCGAAGAAAATGTCTTGTTCGCCGTCGAAAACCTCCGCACTTATCCAGTGGTCGCGCAAAAACTCGAAGACGGCGCGCTCCGTCTGCATGCTTGGTTTTTCGCCATTCGCACCGCTGAATTGTTCGCTTACGATCCCGAAGCGAAACAGTTTGAGCGATTAGTCGGTGACTCGCCCAGTCCAGTTCACACCAAAGATTGACGCGCCATTCCATCTGCTTCGCGCACTCTCATTTCCTCTTTTCCTTTCAAAAGCACGTCTTGACTTTCTAAACTTTGCATTGCAAAGTTAATTCATGGAAAATAATTGGGCTTCTGAAAATCTTCAAACCATCCGTACTTTGATGGAACGTTCGGCGATTTACCGTCGAGCACTGGCGCCAATCATGATCGTCACGGGACTCATCGGTTTAATTGCCTCGGTTGCTTCTCAATTTGCAAAGATGGAAACCAACTTCGCCTTCTCTGTTTTCTGGATAACAACCAGCGTCGTTGCCTTCGTCATTGCGTTGTTGCTCGTGCGGCGGCAAGCGCTTCAGGAAGCGGAACCTTTTTGGTCTCTGCCCACCCGCCGGGTTTGGCAGGGATTATTGCCGAATTTTTTTGTCGGCCTCGTGATAAGTATTTTATTCGCCTTTCCCGGTTTGGTTCCTGCGGGAACAAGCTGGATTCTGCCTCCGGCCTGGATGTTGTTTTACGGTTGTGGACTTTATGCGGCTGGATTTTTCATGCAACGAAGTATAAAACTGTTCGGTTGGATTTTTATTCTTTGCGGGCTGGCGCTCCTGTTTTGTGTTTTTTCTCTAACGAGGTTTCGATCAATTGAAGTCGCGCATGAAATGATGGGACTATTTTTCGGCGCGTTCCATTTGGCCTTTGGGATTTATCTTTTCTTCACTGAGAGAAAGAAGAATGAAGCGTGAATCCCGAACCATTTCTCCAGATCGACCGTGTTATTCACGAGAAAGGGCGCATGGGTATCATGTCGCTTCTTGCCGCATCGCCCGAACTTTCTTTTACTGAAATGCGCGAGACACTGGAAATGACTGATGGAAATTTGACCTCGCATATCCGCACACTTCAGGAAGCGGGCTACGTTTCCATTGCCAAGACGTATCAAAACAATCGTCCGCTCACGACTTGTTCCCTGACCGCAGCGGGTCGAAAAGCATTCGCGACTTACATCGATCTCCTCGACCAGATCGTTCGCCAGACCAAGCCGGTAAAATAAATTTCAAAATGTTTGAACAAATTTCAAGGACTGCGCTCTGTTACTTTG
>JBDSLX010000082.1:0-5487 GCA_039916145.1 Verrucomicrobiota bacterium
GGTGAGGCGCGAATCACGTTGGTTCCTGAAAAAGGGAATTTGCTTCCTGAGCTGCTCGCCGCTGTCCCACCGTCCGCGAAATAATTGGGCATGCGTAAAGTGAACAAGCGCGCTCTCATCAAAAAAATTGTTGCTCATCTCACAGATGAACTGGCGGTTTACCACAAAGCGGCTCGTGCTGCTCACGCGGAAGCAACGCACGAACAAAGCAAAGCGGAAAACAAATACGACACGCGCGGATTGGAGGCGTCGTATCTGGCGCGCGGGCAATCGAAGCAAGCGGCGGAAATTATGCAGGCGATGGAACAGTTCGAGAAGATGTCCGTGCGCGAGTTCGGCTCGGAAGACCCGATTGATCTTGGCGCGTTGGTAGAATTAGAAACTCAGCGCGAACGCTCATTTTATTTTTTTGGTCCACGCGCGGGCGGAACGGAAATCACCCATCAAAAGAAGGAAGTGTTGGTTATCACGCCGCAATCGCCGCTCGGACAGCAACTCATCGGAAAAAAACAGGGAGATAAATTGCAGATGCAGATCGGCGGCTCCCGAAATGATTACCGGGTTGTTTCGGTTTCGTAAAATATCCATCTAAAAATGGGACTTGCCGAGCGTCTCTGTCCGAGTAATTTTTGGCGTCATGAGCAAAGCTTCCCGGCCATCGAATGACCGCCAGATCGAAAGCGGCGACAAAACAACTTCGGATGCGTTGTTCCCAGAGGTTGACGCAAACGCAGTTCCTTCAAAGCCTACAGACGACAAACTCACTCCCGCAGAACAGATGGCGTTATACGAAAAGGAGCTTCGAGAAAACGATTGGGGTCACCAACCCTGTTAAGATCCCAAGAGCTTAGGCAATTGAGGCGCTCTGGAACGAGGATTTGCCGAAAAAATTAGCCGCCTGCTATTTCTTGCTTCTGGGCAAACGCAATGAGCCAGCAGTTATTGCGAAGGTAATGGCCGCGCAAGCCCAGCTAAAGAAGTCGCCGTAACGATTGTAAATCGTTTGCGCGTGCTCTTTTTCAATCGAACTCCGCAGCGGAATCTCGACGATTTTGAATCCGGCCTCGTAAATATCGGTCGAGCCTTGAAAATAGACGTCGTGCATGCGCCCGCCCGAATCAATCCAGCACGTCAGTCCATTGTTGGTACAGCGGACGAGAGGCAGTCCGTTTTCAATGGCTCGGAAAAGCGCACTGATAGCGTGTTGCCATTGAGCGGCACTTTTCCCGAACCAACCGTTGTTGGTCAGGTTTAAGAGAAAGTCGGTTTCTGAATCCACCGAGTCACGGGTCAAGTGAGGGAATACATCCTCGAAACAAATGAGCGGGGCTATACGGGCGCGCGGCTGTCGCATCTGGAAGGGAACGATCACGCGACCCTGACCAAGTCCAGCACCGCCTGCGCGCAACTTTTTCAGGAAAGGCAACCATTGAACCCCGGGCATGTATTCGCCGAAAATGACGAGCCTTCGTTTATGGTAACGCGAAATGAGGTCGCCGTTTGGATCAATAAAGAAGGCGCTGTTGAGTTCAATTTTGTTACTCGCGCCGACGGTGTCGATCACGCCAAACACCATCCATACCTGATTCGAGCGAACCAATTCCGTGACGAGTTGTTGCGTATCGCGCGTGCGGCCAACCATGCCCGGGGGCAGAGCGGCTTCCGGCCAGACCAGCAGATCAGGACGCTCGGCCAGCGCCGCGTTTGACAACTCCACTAACTTATGGAGCCGATTGGTCCGTTCGTTGGCGTCCCAAATTACGCTCTGGGGAATGCCCGGCTGTATTAACGCCACTTTCAACCGCGCACCGGTAAAGTCGGGAACAGACAACTTGATGTAGCCGAAGACTATAATAGTCGCCAGTCCCAGGAATGGAGCAGCCAGTTCCCGTGCAAACATCGAGAAGGTGGAGCGGGTGTGGCGTGCCATCAGAACCGCACAGGCCATTGCCACCGAGGTCCACACGACCATAAACGAAACTCCGTAAACACCGGTAACCGACGCGATCTGAATCAGCGGCAGAAGTTTGTATTGGGAAACGCCGAGCAGGTTCCACGGAAAGCCAGTGAAGATTCGCGCGATGCCGAGTTCCATTGCGACCCAGGCCGCGCCGCAGAAGACGGCCCAACGTATTCGCTGAAATTGGGAGGTGGAAATAAATGGGTGGGTCGCTCCCGACTCAATTTTGCCGGAACGGGAGAGGCATTTCACTTTTGGATAACACCGCCAGCAAACCCAGCACCATGCAGCGGGAAACAGCGCCATGTAAATGGAGAGACTTAGCCATGCGACGACGCCGTGCCATCGCAGCGGAATGAGCAGCAACCAGTAGAGCGAGCAAAGGTAATGCCCCAGGCCCGCAACAAATCCAAGACCAAAGGCTATTTTTCCTGGTTTTCCCACAGCCGTGCTTAGCATCAGACCCGGCGCAAGCCAAGCCAAGCCCCACAGGTTGAACTTTGGAAATGATATTGCTAAGAACATTCCCGAGAGAAGAGCGAGGCCGAATAGGCGCAAAATCTGCAACCGAGAGAAAATCGTTTTCAACGAACTCAGATTGGATAAACCCTAGGAGAACACAAGAACGCACAAAGCCTCTTGGTTCTGAAACGCCCAAACTCTAGCAGCCTGACTGCCTGAACAGACCAGTTCAGAATGGCGATGAATCTTTTTATGGCGAGATGAGTCGGTAGAACACAGTTGGATTGGCTGCATCAATCGTTGCGTTTACAGGGCTGCTATTGCCACCGGGGTAATCGGACCAATTCGTACTGATGCCGACTGTGAGCGCATTAGTCTGAGATTGTAACTTGAAGGAGCCACTCCAACTGAACGTCAGCGTGTTGCCCGCTTGTGAAATTTGCAGTGTTGGTGGGGTGGCGTTGACGACGGACAAAATACCATTGGCAAGTGACCAGGCCAAACCGTCCCCGGGAGTCGCGGGCGCAATACTGGAAAACGACCCTGTGTAACTGGTCGCGCTGAAGACAGGGAAGCTATCGCCCGCTGCGAGGGTGCCGCTCGCGTTGGTCACGGTCAGTGTTCCTCCGTAAGTCAATGTATTAACGCCGATCAACTGATCGTATGTTGCGGCAGTTTTATTGATTTCGATGAGTGTGTTTCCAGCGAGGGTGACGTTGTTGCTGACGACCAAAGTACCAATGGAAGCGCCCGGAGAAAGAGTCCCACCCGAGTTCACGGTCAAAGTACCGGTAATGCGGCCAGAGCCACCAATTAATCCTGAGTTGATGGTAACGTTGCCCGCTCCAGTTCCGCTGCCAGCGGTATTATTGACCAATAAAGTTCCACCGTTCACGATTGTATTTCCTCCGTAAAGATTTGCTCCCGAAAGAATCAGTGTGGCCGTTTCAGTTTTTTCTAAACCAGTTGTTCCGCTGATGATTCCTGAAATAGTGGCGACCATTCCGTTGCTAACCGTCAACCGAGATGAATTTCCGGGATGCAGCGTCATCGATCCTGAAAACGTCAGAGGCAACGGCCCGGTTAGAACGAGGTTCGTCGCAGCCGCAGTGGTAGCTTCAAAAACGATGTTATTGGGGACTGTTCTGGCGGAACCATGCGCGAAGAAACCAAGCAATTGAGGATCTTGTCCAATGTTGATGAAAGAGGTTCCCAAAGCCGTGTCACTGCCGATGCCGACGAAACCGCCGCGTAAATCTGTGCGGCCTGAGTAGCTATTGTTCCCGGTCAGGATGGTTCGAAAACCGCCGAGGGAAAGATTGCTGTTTCGTTCAAATATGCCCGGGCCCGAAAGATCGCCGCTAATAATCTGATCACCTCCGCTTTGATGATCGCAACGCAGAAAAGCATTTGTGGCGGCACCATTAGCATCTCCAACCTGCCCAATCTGAATCGGACGAGTGATATTCAAATCGCCGCTGCGTAACCGAACCGAAATTCCGCCTCCCGTGCCTGTGTTGCGAATTTTCAAGCTGCCGCTGGTCGTGGTAAATGAACCGGTAAGGAAGGTGAGCGTCCGTGTTCCCGCGCCAACAGAGCCGGACAATTGAGAATCTCCGGTCACCGAAATTTGATTTGTAATGACGCGGCTGATGCTGATCTCCAGAGTCCCGCCGGCTAATTCCAACAGGTTCGCCGAATCGCCCAATTTGGCGGTGGCATTAACTGCGATCGCGCCAGCTTCGATCTTCGTTGAGCCGGTATAACTGCTCGTGGTGCCGCTAAGGGTTAATTTTCCCGCGCCCTTTTTAATCAGACCGCCAGTGCCGCTGATCGCACCCGAAAACGTGGTGGATGTATCATTTCCGCCTGCGCTGAGACTCGCGCTGCCCAGAGTAACAATTCCAGCTCCTGCCAAAGATCCGACCGTTTCGTTAAATCCATTTAAATCCAAAGTCATGGTCGAAGCAATATTCACAGCCGAGCTGTCGGGGATTACTCCACTCGCCCCCAATCGTAAAATGCCGTTCGTAATCAAGGTGGGGCCGTTATAAATATTCGCACCACCAATTGTGAGTGGACCGACACCAAACTTACCCAATCCCAGACCCGTTGAAGAGGTGATAACAGAATTGATCGTAGCAGAAGCGTTATCCACCTGCACGACGGTGTTTGTAATGTCCAGCGTTCCTCCTGCAAGCGTAAGGTTGCCCTCTTGAACAGTTATCTGCGCGGGGGCTTGCGTTCCGGTAACATTCACAGTGAAAGTTCCCGTGGCATCAGTGCCCGCTGAAAACACTGCGATTTGTCCGTCAGTCCAGCCGGTTGTGGTATTGGTCCCCTCCGAGTTAGTGCTCCAATAGGTGTCTGTCCCCCAGGTGCCGGTGGGTGTCGAACCTCCAGCTCCGTCGGCGGTATCATTGGCATCCCAATACAAAGCATGGGCGGACGAGGCGGCAAGTATCAGGACCAACAGGCAGGCCAGACGTTGAACGAACAGGTTTTTCACAACGATGGTTTTCATGGAGTTTCTTTTCTTTTTGGAAACCCAAGCGGCAGGTTTCAGATAATAAAACAAGAACGAATCAGAACGAAAGGATTTTGGCACCCGATTCTCGATTTAGCAACCACGATTTGAAAAAAAGAAGGCACGTTACGCGCCCGTTCGGTCAGAAAAAAATGCGTGGGACACATCGCGCAAATTATTTTTCCAGCGTCACATCGCCGCCGATGATTCGCTCCAAGCGGCCGTGCTGTGTTCGCAATAAAAGTGCGCCATCGGAATCGAGCGACTCCGCGCGTCCCTGGATAGAACGTTCACCAATGCGAATAGAAACATTACGACCGAGCGTCGTACACTGTTCTTCCCATTCATCCGCGAGGATCTCAAATTGACCTTCGCAAACTCGGCTGTAATCGGCATCCAGTTCCTCGATAACCCTCGTGGCAAGCGCTGCCCGATCCACAACACGGCCAGTCTCGATTTTCAGCGAAGTCGCAATCTTGCGGAGATCAGGCGGAAATTCGCTGGCGGTTAAATTCACATCAACGCCCATTCCAAGAAT
>JBDSLX010000083.1:0-8474 GCA_039916145.1 Verrucomicrobiota bacterium
CGTCATCGCCATCGACGGCACGAGCGCCAGCGGCAAGAGCACCAACGCCAAACGTGTGGCGAAGGCGCTCGGCTACGTTTACGTCGATACGGGCGCAATGTATCGCACGCTCGCCTGGTATTGTTTGCAGAAGAAAGTGAACATTGATGATCCGAAGGCGGTCAGTGCGCTTTGTCGAAAATGGAAAACCACTTTGGAATGTGTCGATGGCAAGGTTCATCTCCTCGTGGACGGATATTTTCCGGATAAAGAAATTCGCACGGACGAAACTACTTCGGCGACTTCGCACATCGCGGCTTATCCGAAAGTGCGCGAGTGGATGAAAAACAAACAGCGCGAGTGTATTCAGTTCGGAAATTTGGTGATGGAAGGCCGCGACATCGGGACGAATGTTTTTCCCGAAACCAATTTTAAGTTTTACCTCGACGCTTGTATCCACGAACGCTCGAAACGCCGCGCCGCCGAAGGCATGCAGGAAAATCTCGCCGTGCGCGATCAGCGCGACAGCCAGCGCGCTTCCGCCCCGCTGATGATTGCGCTTGGCGCGATGGTGATCAATAACTCCGGGCAAACCGTCGAGCACACGAGCGGAATTATCATTGAAGAAGTTCGGAAACGGCTCGCGCAGGAGTCTGAACTTGCCGCGCAAAGAGCCGAAGCGAAGTTAAAATGAATCCGAGCTACTTCGTTGGCTGGGTGTTTTTCCGCCTGATGTATGCCACTTATTTTCGTTGGCGCGTTTACAATCCAGAAAGAGTTCCGCCGACCGGACCGGTCATTCTCGCCTCGAACCACGCCAGCTTTCTCGATCCGCCCTTGGTCGGTTGTGGCTTCAAACGCGACATCAATTTTCTGGCGCGCGAATCTCTTTTTCGGTTTCCCGGAATTGGCGCGCTGCTTCGCTCGTGGAATGCAGTTCCGGTGGACCGCGAAGGCGGCGGCGCACGCGGTCTGAAAGCCATTCTCGATCGATTACATCAAGGTGGCGCGATCATTTTATTCCCTGAAGGAACAAGAACTCTCGATGGCAAATTGCAACCGGCTCGATCTGGCATTGGATTGACCGTGATTAAATCTGAGGCGCCTGTGGTTCCGGTGCGAGTCTTCGGAACTTTTGCAGCGTACGGCAAACACAGAAAATTTCCGCGCCCGCAAAGTGTTGCTGTGAAATACGGAAAACCAATAATGTTTGAGGAACTACGCGCGGAGGCAAAAACGTGCTCAAAAATTCGCTTAAAAGAAATTTATCAACAGGTCGCGGATGAAATCATGGCTGAAATCGCGAAGCTCGAACCGCGCAAAGATTGACCGCCGTGGAGTGTTGTTACTGATCAAAGCTTTACCCGTCAGCGAGCACCAGCGCATTAAAAGTGGCAAGAAGTCGAGACTTCCGAATCCCCCTAACGATGCGCCAACCGCGTCTTCACTTGGGCGAGTTCATACGCCGAAGCATCTGGCGTTCAGCAAATTTATTTCAGACTTGTTTAGAAGTTAATTGAGCGAATAGTGGGTTTCGGCTAACAAGCCGCCGTGATTTCATTCGAAACCAACATTCAAGAACCGCAGGAAGTTTCCCAGGTGGTTGAACATCTCTTCCGCCATGAGTCGGGAAAGATGGTGGCCATCCTGACGCGAATTTTCGGGATTGAGCATCTCACATTGGCCGAAGATGTCGTGCAGGAGGCGTTGGCGCGCGCGTTGCAGACGTGGCCGTTTTACGGTGTTCCCAAAAATCCTTCCGCGTGGATCATGCGCGCTTCGCGCAATCTCGCGCTGGACGTCGTGCGCCGCCAAAAAGTTTTTCGCGACAAGGAACCGGAGATCATTCGTTTGATGGAGCGAGCGGATTCCACGCCGAACGCGGCGGTTTTTGCCGATCAGGAAATTGCGGACGACCGGTTGCGGATGATGTTCGTTTGTTGTCATCCGCTCGTTCCGGCGGACGCGCAAGCCGCGCTCGCTTTGAATACGCTCTGCGGTTTCAGCGTGACGGAAGTCAGCCGCGCGTTTCTCGCCACCGACGCGGCGATGGCCAAACGGTTGACGCGCGCCAAACAAAAAATCCGCGAGGCGAAAATTCCTTTTGAAATTCCCGTCGGCGAGGAATTGGCGCGACGCCTGGACGGCGTTTTGCAATCGCTCTACCTGTTGTTCAACGAAGGCTACAAAGCGTCGAGCGGCGAAAAGCTGGTGCGCGAAGATATTTGCGAGGAGGCGATTCGTTTGACAAGTTTGCTCGCGGAACATGTGGCGGGAAATCAGCCAAAGACACACGCGTTGCTGACGTTGATGTTGTTGAACGCCGCGCGTCTTCCGACGCGAGTGGATGTCGACGGCAATCTGCTGCGCCTTCAGGAACAGGACCGGACGCGCTGGAACCAGGCGATGATCGCGCGCGGCATGTTTCATTTCGCGCAATCGGCGGCGGGCGACGAGATCAGCGAGTATCATCTACAGGCGGGCATCGCGGCGTGTCATTGCGCGGCGAAAAATTATGAGTCCACCGACTGGCCGCAAATTCTGGCACTGTATGATCGGCTGACGCGGATCGATAATTCTCCCGTCGTCGCGCTGAATCGCGCCGTGGCGATTGCTCAGGTTCACGGTCCAGAAGCTGGGGTTAAAGCGGTCGATGAAATTTCAAATCGGAAATCGTTGGATTCTTATTATCTGCTTTACGCCGTGCTAGGTGAGTTTGAAGCGCGACTAAATCATTTTCCAACTGCTATCGAACACTTTGGAAAAGCGATGGAACTGACTGAGGTAAAATCCGAGCAGTCATTTTTGTCGAAACGACTTCGCGATTGCGAAGAGAAGGTTGAGTTGTGAAAAAAAGAAAAACCACGGATCAACAGGAGGAGCGCGGACTTTAGTCGCTTCGACATGGCAAACCGATTGGGTATCGGATGCCTTTGGTGGGCAAAATAGAGTTGAAGCGGAATAAATTCCGCGCTCCGGCTGCATCATCTGTGATTATCCGTGCCCATCCGTGGCTTCCATCTTGCGTGGCGCGTTGAACCACGAGTAAATTTTTCCGCATGTCCGAACCACTCACGACCGACATTTTGATTCTCGGCACCGGCGGCGCTGGGTTGATGGCGGCACTTCATGCGAATTGGCGTGATCCGCAGCAAAAAATTCTGCTCGTTTCAAAAGGGATGCTCGGCAAAAGCGGTTGCACTCGCATGGTGCAAGGCGGTTACAACGTGGTGCTCAACGAACGTGATTCCGTGCAGGCGCATTTCGAAGACACAGTGCGCGGTGGCGGATTTCTGAACGATCAGGATCTAGCGTGGCATCTCGTCGAGGACGCGCCGCGCATTGTCAAAGAGTTGGAAAATAAAATCGGCTGCATGTTTGATCGCTCGCCGGATGGACGCATTCACCAAAAAGCTTTTGCGGGACAAAGTTATGATCGCACGGTTCACGTCGGCGATTTGACCGGCATCGAAATCATGTCGCGACTGCGCGATCAAATTTTTGCCAACAACATTCCTTGTCTGGAAAACACGCGCGGTTTGGAATTGCTCACCTCTGCTGACGGCCAACGTGTCATCGGCGCAGTTCTTCTCGATATTCAATCCGGAAAATTTATCACCGTAAAAAGTAAAGCCGTGATTCTTGCAACTGGAGCCGGCCCGCTCATGTATCAACGCTCCGCCTGCGCGCAAGAAAAAGCATGTGATGGAATTGGAATGGCATTTCGTGTCGGCGCGCATTTGATGGATATGGAGATGGTGCAATTTCATCCGACTGGTTTGGTCGTTCCCGGCTCGCGGCTCAACGGCGCGTTACTCGAAGAAGGTTTGCGCGGCGCGGGCGCGCATTTGTTCAACGGCAAAGGCGAGCGTTACATGGAAAAATACGATCCTGAAAAAAAAGAACGCTCCACGCGCGACCGAGTTTCTCGCGCCGGTTACATGGAAATCATGGCTGGTCGCGGCACAGAAAACGGCGCGGTCTTGATCGACGTTACTCATCTTGGCGCAGAGTTTGTGGAAAAGAATTTCGTCGGTATGCGGGATCGCTGTTTGCGCATCGGCTACGATCTCGCGCGCGAAAGAGTCGAAGTTAGCCCTACCGCGCATTTCAACATGGGCGGCGTCCGCATCAACCGCGATGGCATCACAAATCTCGAAGGACTTTTCGCAGCTGGCGAAGATGCAAGCGGTGTGCATGGCGCAAATCGTCTCGGCGGAAACGGAGTTGCGGAATCCACTGTTTACGGCGCTCGCGTAGGCGATGCCGTGGCGGCCTGGGTGAAAAATGTGGCGCTTGATTCGCCCCAAGCTGAACAAATTGCTGATGCGCAAAATACCGCGAATCAATTTCTCGAACGCAAATCCGGCGAAAACCCGTGGAGCCTGCGCGAAGAACTCGGAAAATTGATGTGGGAGAAAGTCGGCATCGTTCGAGACGGCGGAAAATTAAAAGCTGCTCTTTCCGAAATTGCCGCGTTCCAAAAACGCGCCGAACAACTCGCGCCATCCGGTGGAAGGATTTTCAATCTCACGTGGCAACAATCGCTCGATCTGCGGAATATGTTGACCGCCTCCGAACTCATCGCTCGTGGCGCGCTCCTCCGCGAAGAGAGCCGCGGGGCACATTACCGCGAAGATTTTCCGAATGCCGACAATGAAAACTGGCTCAAAAATATCTATTTGGCCCGTGAAAGTTTCGGCGTAAAAAGTTGGGCTGAACCGGTGAAGCTGACGAAGTTGATGCCGTAATCTTGCTTGTCTTTCGCGCTGCTCGATTTCGCAGCGCGCGTTATGGATTTGATATAGCGCACTTCGTTCTCATCGTACGGCGTGCCATCACGGCGAAGAATATCGTGGAACCAAACCGCAGGCTCGCCGTCGTATTTTTTCTTCCATGAATCCCACGGATAAATCGTCTGCGTTTTTCCATCCACAAACCCCCAGTTATACGCGCCGACATTCTGTTCCTTCAAATAACCAAGAATTGGCTCAAATCGACTTCCATTTCCACGCGCCATGTATTCAGTGCAAAGCAAGGGACGGTTGTACCGCCTCAAGTTCTCCACGCATTTTTTAATTTCCTCCGGCTTGGAATAATTGTGGAAGGTAATGATGTCCGATTCTTCAAGTTGAACTTTTTCTGTCGGATTTAATTTTAACGGGTCACTCCAGGTGCCAATCCAAACCGCAGACGTGATGGGCTGCGATGGATTAACTTCCCGCGCCCAACCGAAAGTTTTCTTCAAAAGTAACAGCGCCATCTCCGCTTTGTTCTTCAACTCAACATCCCGATATTGCGAGACGGGATTGTCCGGCTCATTAAAAATGTCCCAGGCGTGAACGCGACGATCATTGCGGAAATGCCCCAGGACACCTTGCACATAATTTCTCAATTCATCGTGTCGCGCTGGATTTCCCAAAATTTCTGCGCCTGGACTCTGCACCCAGCCGGAATTATGAATGTGCGGGCGCGGCTCGCGCTGTTTGCCGAGTTTGGGATGCGGATCCCAAACGCTGTCGAAAAGCACAAACATCACGCCAATTTTATGTTTATCCGCTAAATCGAGGAACTGCTCCATTCGGTTGAGAAATCCTTTTGCGTCCTGCTTCCAAACCAGGTCGTGCAAATAAACGCGAACACTGTTGAAACCGAGGTCATGCGCCCAGCCGAGTTCGTGATCAATCGTCTTTGGGTCCCACGAATCTGCCTGCCACATTTCAAGTTGGTTGATGGCACTGCTTGGCGAGAAATTACAACCCACGAACCAGGGCTGTTTGGCGTGCCAGGTGTTGGCTTGTTCCAAAGTCCATTGAGCGCGCGGCTGAAGAGATTGTGGCGGTGTGTTGCAACCCACTAGAAATAGAAGCAGAGCAAAAATTTGAATTTGTTTCATAAAATTATTTTTTAACGCACGCGAAGTTAGCAAAACGTTTCAAGGACGCCATCTCGGATTGCAGCCTTCGGCTCTTGAGGCTCCTACGCGTGAACTGCGGTGATAGGGGAACATCCTGCCTCTGGCGGCAAGAATGTCACATCAACCATTCCGCTGGAGTAACTTCAATTTTATTTGCGATGTTTTTTGGAATGGAGCACGCAGACATTTTTCCTCCGGCGTGATGCGTGACGCAAACCACGGTGAGCGAACCTCGCGCAACTTCCACCACAGGCGAGGCATTCAGTTTTCGAAAACGGAAAACGTAGCTGAGCGATTTTGATCTCTTTTCTGAAACGAGCAAATGCACCTCAACTTCATCTTCAAAATGGAGCGGCTGTTTGTAATCGCACTCGGCATGGACACGCGGCCAGCCAACGGGCGGCTCGATGTTCCGCGTGACAATGGAAAAACCGAGCGAGCGAAAAAACCCGTGTTCGGCCGTTTCCATAAACCGGAAAAAATTTGAGTAATGCATGATCCCCGCCATGTCGGTGTCGGAAAATTCCACGCGGCGCACGATTTTAAATTCGTAAGGCATGAGGGAATTTAGAATTACGAATTACGATTTGCGATTCCAAAATCGTGGGCAACTTCAGCAAAAACTTTCGCGGTTTCCTTTGCCATTGTTTCGACACTGAATCTTTCCTGCACAGATTTGCGCCCCTGTTCGCCGAGCAACTTGAGCTGCTTTGGATTGGCGAGCAATTGGGAAATTGTTTCCGCGAGCGACGCGGGATTAGGTTCAAAAATCAAACCTCCGCCGGTCGCTTCGATTAATTCTGGAAAGGCGGAGTGGCGTGGTTGCACGACAGGAACGCCCGCAGCCAACGCTTCAATCACGTAAAGCCCAAACGCCTCGCCGTAAAGCGCCGGAACGGAAAACACCGTCAGCGATCTTAAAAATTCCTGTTTTTCTGCACGTGTCAGGTTCGGAAAAAATTCCACGTCGGCGAGAATATGATTTGCGCGAAGCCGCTCGCGCATTTTTTCGACGAATGGCTTATCCGAAGGCCCGCAACCACCGCCAACTTTCAGCTTCAAATCTTTGAACATCTCCCGTTTTTTCAAATCAACGAACGCCTCGACCAAAATCTCCAAACCTTTTTCAGGACACATCCGGGCGAAGTAGCCCAACGTTGCCGGATTTTGAGTTTTGAGTTTTGAGTCTGGCGTTGGATCGTAGCCTTCCAAATTTATCCCGTTGTAAATTACGCGAATTCGATTAGCAGAAATTCCAAGGCGTCGCCCCATGAGTTCAGCGAAATATTTACTCGGCGCGATGAACAAATCCACGTCGGCGGTGCGTTCAGATAAAATTTTCCAGGCAAGATCGCGATGCGGTTGCGGAAGCAAATCGAGAAAATAATCCTCCCCTTGCAATGAGCAAACCACAGGCGCTTTTAATTCCTGTTTCAAGCGCCGCGCCATGCTGACGAGCAGCGCATTGGAGAGCGAGATGATCTCCGGTTTCTCATTCGCCACCAGCCAGCGAACCATGTCGTCGAGTTCACGCGCCTGGTTTCCTTCTTCCCCGCGCAACATCGAAACCGTGAGTTCACCCAAGTCTCGCGGATTTGTTTTACCGGCTTGTTTGGAGGCAAGTTTGAGCAATTTAGGCGACGCGAGAATGCGATGCAGCCACTGCGGCGCGTTGCGAAAAAACTTTGAATTTTGTTCCAGATAAACATTGATGCCCGAGAAAAAAATTGGCGTGCCTTCACTTTGGTTCTCCTCATCCAGCGTGAGCGGCAAATAAAGCGGCAACATCAAAGTGGAATGACCGAGCTTGCGCAGCGCCGCCACGAGCGCATTATCGCGGAAACATCCGCCGCAAAACATCGCTCCCGCGCCCGGTGTGATTTGGATGATGTTCATTGGCGAAACAGAAACCAAATCCTCAAGGTTCCCGAAGTTTCATTAATTCGATGGCAAACAGCTCGTAAACCACGGAGCGATTCTCAACAAACTCACAGCGGATCACATGTCCGTTCACATATCGAAAAATGACGCGGTAACTTTTCACCCGCAATCTCCAGAAGCCTTCTAAGTCCGCCTGCAAACTCTTAATGTCACCTTTTTCTTTAGCGAGATCTATGATTGCGAGCGTAAGCAACCGCCGTGGTTCAGGTGCCAAGCCTTTTACAAAAGCGACGACTTGCTCCGCCAATTCAATCTTCATCGAGAGCGGATAACGGCAAATATTTTGTGCGCCCTGCTTTGGCATCCCGAATGGCTTTCATCGCTTTCGGATTCGACATCAATTCCAGCGACTCAATGAGCGATTCCAATCGTTCTTTGGAAATTAAATAAGCAACTGTCTCGTCGTGCCGAGTGATGGCGATGACGTGATCTTCCGCCTCCTTCAAAACACGCGGCAGATTCGATTGGACTTTGGAAACGCTGTAGGTCGTTTTCATAAAGATTACAGGGAAGCTATACGTGCTTTCGCGGAACTTGGCAATCTGCGGGAAACATTTTCACGATCCGTCAGGCAACGCCCGCCCTCCGCAGCAAACAAATTAAAAAACATCAAACCAATGGCCGAACTCTAGTTTTG
>JBDSLX010000084.1:0-8206 GCA_039916145.1 Verrucomicrobiota bacterium
GCGCTCGTCGGCGGCACGACGACATTCATCGAAATGATTTGTCCCGGTCGCGACGAAAAACCGCTCGAAGCATTTGAACTTTGGCTCGGCAAGGCGCAGGGAAACAGTGCGTGCGATTTCACTTTTCACATGGGCGTCACGCGCTATGACGACGAAGCGGAACGGGACTTCAAAGAAATCGTTAAACGCGGCATCAGCAGTTTTAAAATTTTTCTCGCTTACAAAGGAGCACTCGGCGTGACGGATGAAGAACTTTACAAAACACTTTCGCTCGCGAAAAAACTTGGAATCATCACCACCGCGCATTGCGAGAACGCGGATTTGATTTTGGAATTGCAAAAGAAATTTCTCGCCGAAGGAAAAACCGGGCCGGAGTTTCATCACGAAAGCCGTCCGCCCGTGGTCGAAGCCGAGGGCGTTCATCATTTGATGACGTTTGCGAAAATGACTGGCGCGCACGTTTACATCGTGCATTTGAGTTGTGAAGAGGCGTTGCGCGAAGCGATTCGTGGCGCGGAAAACGGGGTCAATGTCTGGGTCGAGACGCTCATTCAATATTTGCTCTGCGACAAAACCGATGCTGAAAAACCAGATTTTGAAGGGGCGAAATTCGTGATGTCCCCTCCCCTGCGCGAAAAGAAAAATCAGGAGATTCTTTGGAACGCTTTGCGCAAAGGTTTTGCCTCGACCCTCGCTACTGACCACGCCCCGTTTGACTTGGCGCAAAAGCAGATGGGCAAAAATGATTTCACGAAAATTCCGAATGGCATTCCGTCGCTGGAAGATCGTGTGAATCTTTTTTACACTTATGGAGTGAAGCGCGACCGCATCGATCTGCATCGGTTCGTCGATGCCGCCAGCACACAAGCCGCGAAACTTTTCGGACTTTTCCCGCGCAAAGGAACCATTCAACCCGGCAGCGACGCCGACCTCGTGATTTACGATCCAAAATATCGCGGAAAAATTTCTGCGAAGACCCATCAGATGAATCTTGATTACAACGCGTTTGAAGGAATGACCGTTGAAGGCCGCCCCCACGTCGTCACCGTTCGCGGAAAAGTGGCGGTGCGCGACGGAAAATTTGTCGGCGAAAAAAATCGCGGCCAATTCCTGAAACGCGAGCCGAATCATTTTTGATCCCGATTAGCACTGGTTCGCGCTGCGCTTAAGACCCGATGGTTTTTCTGAGAAGTCTGCCTGCGGCGTTTTGGCATAAATCAGCCAAGTGTCTTCGCCGGTTGCCCAAAATATTGATTGCTCGCCTAGTTCTTCTGCAAGTTCGGCGATAAAGTTTTCTAAAGTAGGAATTTTCTCCTCATTCAAAAAACCAACGCGGTATTCCTGATGTTCACCGTAATGCTGACGCCCCTGGGAATCTTTCCAAAATCCAGTGATGTTGCCCGAAGCAACCGTATATCCGCTAAAATTTTCTACGAGAAAGTCATGCACCTCCTGCTCATAGATTTTGCCACGGGGCGAAACTGTTTTCAGTTTCAACGAAGGCAAAAGAAGAATCCCAAGCCGACCCAGCGACTCTTTAAGCGGTAAGGAACTTTGTTGCGCCATTTTTTTCACATCGCTCCCCGGCTTTGCGGGGTCAGGATGTTAATACCTGTGTCGCACCCGCCTTGGTTATTTTACGTCCGGCGGTTCCATTTCCGTTTCCGTTTCCATTCGCGTGAATCAAACTGGTAACGCCATTGGCGTAAGTAAGTCGTGAATCCGTTTTCGGTTGGGCGATTTTGGAGAACAAGGTCAATGCCTGCGCGACGACCTGATCCATGTTGTAATATTTATAAGTGGCCAATCGTCCTGCGAAATAAACCTTTGCCGTCTTCGCGGCGAGTTCGTGATATTTGCGGTAAACCTCTGCGTTTTCTGGGCGAGGAATCGGATAATACGGATCGCCTTCCGCCGTCGCATACTCATAAACGATGGTCGTCTTATCGTGGGTTTGGCCGGTCAAATATTTGAACTCGGTGACACGCGTATAGTCGTAATCGTTTGGGTAATTGATCACAGGCGCCTGCTGATAAACCGGCACGTCATGCGTCTCAAATTTGAATTGGATGGACCGATACGGCAATTTTCCATAACGATAATCGAAGTATTCGTCCACCGGGCCGGTGTAGATCATCTCTTTATACGGAATATAATTTTTGATTTCCCGATAATCGGTGTTGAGCAGGATTTGAATATTTTCGTGCGAAAGCATATTCTCAAACATCCGCGTAAAACCGTGCAGCGGCATCGCTTGATAACTGTCGGTAAAATATCTGGCGTCGCGATTGGTGCGGGTCGGCACGCGCGCCGTGACCGAGGCGTCCAGTTCGGATGGATCGAGGCCCCACTGTTTGCGCGTGTAGCCGCGAAAAAATTTTTCATACAGTTCACGCCCGACTTTGCTCACGACAACATCTTCCGAAGTTCGAACTATCTCTTTGTGTTCGGCAACCGATGCAAAAAATTTCTCCACTTCCATCGAAGTAAGGTCCAAACCATAAAGTTGATTGATGGTGTCGAGGTTGATTGGAATCGGAACATGTTGGCCATCGACATTCGCCAGCACGCGATGTTGATACGCCCGCCATTTTGTGAACTGTGATAAATAATCGAAAACCACTTTTGAATTGGTGTGGAAAATGTGAGGGCCGTACTTATGAATCAAAATGCCGCTGTCGTCGTAGTGATCGTAGGCATTGCCGCCGATGTGCATGCGCTTGTCCACGAGCAAAACTTTTTTCCCATGCTGGCTGGCGAGACGCTCCGCCAAGGTGCTTCCTGCAAAACCGGCGCCGACAATTAAATAATCAAACATAAGTACCTTTCTCTTTTCGAACGACTCTCCTTGAATTCACGAAGCACACTCTTCCTGCGCCTCCTCCTGAAACCACTTCCAATAAAATTAAACGGTCGCAACGGCTTCGCGCTCTGGCGCTCGCCTTTCAACGGCTTTTCCCTTCAACACATGCCGCACATGTTCTTCCAACTTGGTCACGATTGAGTCCCATCCGTTTTGTTCGGCCATTTCCAATCCGCGCTGGATCGCCGATTGATCGGGAGTCTCCACCGCACTGCGACAGAGTTGAATAAATTGGTCGTGCCCGTCGGCGACTTTCACGACGCTGCCAAAGTTTGAGATCACGTCTGGCACGGCTGAAGAAACAATTTGTTTTCCAGTGGCCATGTACTCCAAAGCTTTTGTGGGATTGATGTATTCGGTCGCTTCATTCAACGCGAACGGCATCAGGCAAACGTCAAAAGCTTTCGTGTAGGCGGGCAATTGCGCGTAATCGCGTTTGCCGATCCAGTAAATATTCACTCGCACGGGCAGAGAATTCGGGTCCACTTTCGCGAGCGGCCCGATGATGACGATGCTCCAGTTCGGATTCGCATCGGCAAGTTTTTCGATTAATTGATAATCCAATCGTTCGTCCACCACACCGAAATAGCCCAGCATTGGGCGATGAATAAAATCCAGGTCGTGTGGAATCATCGTGTCGTGAGCGCGCGCTTTGGCGAAATGCCCGATCTCCACTCCGCACCCGTAGAAATGACAGTTCTGATTCAGCTTGCTCTTTGACTCGTGCAACTTTCGTCCGCCCGCAAAAACAACGTCTGCTTGAGCCAGGAGTTCGCGTTCGCGTTGAATTAATTCCGGCGGCGCAAATTTAAATTGCGAAAGTTGATCCATGCAGTCGTAAACAATCGCGCGTTCCTCAAGTTTTCCCACGAATGCGGTGACAGCCATCGGATCGTAAAACCATTGCACGGGTTTATCGAATTGACCGGTGAGCGGGCCAGCGACTGCTTCGTTGAGCAATCGCAAACGTTCGGCGTCCACCCAAACTCCATCGTGAAAACGTGACGCAGGGAAAAATGTTTGCATCACGGTGATGTTCGGAAAATTCGGCGCGGGCAATAAACGAAACGTGGGCGGCTCGTTTCCTTCCACCAACTGCGGCCCTTCGACAAATAAAACGCGATGGTGTTGAGAGAGCCGGGAAAGAAATTGTTGCGGTCGCTGCCAAACCCCTTCCCAACGGAGATGACAGTGGACAACGATTGGATAATCCAGTTGAGGTTGGGTTCGCTTTTTCGTGACGGGCATAGATTCTTTTTCTAAATACATTGTCATTTCATCACTCCTTAAACTTCCGACTGCTTTATCTCCGGCGGTCACGACATTGCGATAAGCTTGCACCAATTGCGTTGGGATTCGCCGCATCTCGCCACTGGCCTGCCGTTCCAGATTGTAAATGCCGACGCGATGAATTTTCCCGATTCGGTGCAACAGCGCGCCATCCCAATCGAGATGATCCACCAAGGGCCACCACGTATAGCCAATCACGGGAATCCCCTCGTCACGCAATTGCTTAATGTCATGGACGGTAGTCTGTAACCATTCGCGGCGACGATCGTCATCACCGCAACAATTGGTTTCCGTAATCATCATGGGCAAATGGTAGCGATCCCAATAATCGCGAACCGTCTTATATAATCCCGCCAGTTTCTCTGGAAGACGTTGGCGCAACTGTTCGCCACAGGGATAAAGTTCCATTTCGGAGTGCGAATAATAATCCAAACCCAGCACGTCGATTTCGGCGGGATTGCGCAGAAACCAATTCAAGTCCAACGCGGAAAATCCGTGCTGCAAAAGCCACGGCCGCAGTTCGTGTCCAGCGTCAATTCTCCCAGTAATTAAATCCAGGACGATGTGGCGCCGGTTGTTGCGCAGACGGACATCTTCTTCCATGCGCTTGAGCAAATCGGGGTTTTCGCCGCACAATTCCGTTTGGGCGCTGGCGTATTCCAGGGCGTCACATAAAACGATTTCCACGTCAGGCATGGTTTCGCGCAGCGCGCGGATAGAGCGATTCAAGGCCTGACAGATACGCGATAAAATTGTGGTGTAGCTCGTCAATCCGCGTCCATGCGGCGGCCATAAACCAACATCGCCGCAAAAAAGCGCGGTGATCAGCGGCTCGTTGATCGGGCAAATGGATCGAATATTTCCAGCGTAACGTCGGCCAAATTCACGAGAAAATTCCTCCAACGCTGCGGGAAAATCAACATCACCGAAAGCGTCTGGAAGCCAAGTGGGGGTCCCAAAGTGAACAAGATCAACAATTAGATTTATCCCCAGTTGCCGGGCGACTTCAAACCGTTCATCCGCCCATTTCCAATCAAATACTCCGCGAGTCGGTTCAACGATGTGCCAGGGGATTGAATAACGAAGCCATTTGCAACCGAGGTCTTCGGCTGCGCGTTTGAAGTCTTCACGCCAAAAACGGTCGTGCTGAGTCCACTCAAACTGGTCGATGGCCAGGTGAGGAATCCAAGAACTTTCCACGCCCACGGCCCATCGAAACGGTTGACCGGTGAGCGCGGAGTTTTTTGCTTTGTCTTCCTCGCTTAAAAACATATTTATTGCGTTAAAGATCGTATGACATGAATCATGCCGCTTCAATTGGGAGCAGCCCCGTAAATCACTTCGGGGAATTTCCCCGAAAAGAGGCAGAAGTGGGAACTTTCCCTGAAAAACAAAAACGGCGCAGGATATGCGCCGTCTGAATCGATCCGAAGTTTTCCACTTCAGTTTTAATTTTTAATGGTTTCTTTTCGCGCCATCTCCAGCCATTTGGCAAACCATTCTGATGTTTCCCATGTTTTCATGAAATAACTTCACCCGGTAAACAAAAGAACGCCACCTTGCAGACTGCCGGAAAAAGGAATAGGGCCGAAGGATGAGACCCCTTTACATTTTTGTCCTCCAGATTTTCCGTTGAGACTATGACCCGCCCGCAACCCCATAGCCTTTGCTTCGTAATTCCTCCGCGAGGTCGCGCTCCATTTCTGCCGCCGCTTCAAAAGGCATCGGGTTGAAACATTCGTAAAGTTCCGGCAACAAACGAACCCCGTATTTCTGCACGATGCGCGCGGCTTTGATGCCGCACTTGTGATTTTGAAAACGCTCTTCCGGCGTCAGTCCCGTCATCCCCACGTAAATGCACGGCTTGGATTTATCACGCTTTGGATTGGCGCGAAGAATTTTGCGGTCCTTCGCCGCGCTGTCATCAAGCAACACGACGTAAACGTAATGATGAAACTTAAATTCCGCCGCCGCTTTCAGTTTTTGAAAAGAACGGCGGCGCATCAACTCAATGAGTGCCGCCCCCGGCAGCTTCCAGCTTTTTCGGAGATTGATTTTCCCTGTCGAGTCTCGCCTCCTTATTAGGCGAATTTGAAGGATCAACTAGTCGCTGCGCATTTTTAATCAGATAATCCCACTGCAACGCCGGGCCAGGATCAGTCTTGTTCGTTTGAACGTGATAGTGACCAAGGACGCCCCCGTAATTATTCAACTCTTCGTCGGGAAGTTTTTTGGTGATCAGTTTTCCTTCGGCATCGCGTGGATAATCACATTTCATTTTAGGAAACGTTTTGCAAAGTGTCGCCGTCAATTTCACCAGCGCCGCGTATTGTTTCGGCGTGTAATCGTATTGCCACAGTTGCGTGCCTTGCACTTCGCCGAAAACGGGTTCAGAACGGGCCGGATGCCCGACGAAATTTGGAGTGAGAATGGATTCGGGTTTCAACCAGTCTTGAAAAATCAGCGTCGTTTCGCCGTCCGGTTCGCGCTTATACCATTTCTCAAACGTTTCATTCGTCTTCGTGCCGTAAGCTCCCATGTTGGCGATTTCGATTCCGATGGAGCGCGTGTTGGATGTCGTGGCATGAAAGGCTCGCTCCTTCAAATCCAGCGTTTGATAAACAGTGCCATCGACATCGAGCATGAAGTGCACGCTCAACCCGCGATGGTCGTGCAAGACTTTGAAACATTGCCGGCTGATTCCACAAACGTCGAAATGCAAAACGAATTGGTCCACGATGTTTTGCAACATCGGCAAATCCCAACCACCGCCACGCACCTGCTCAATTTCATTCGTGGTCAGGTCAGTCGGACGCGGATGTTTAGGGTCACCTTTGCGCAGGTTGTAACGAGCGGGCGAACTCAGTTCTTTGATTTTTTCCTTCGACGTTGCGTAATCGGATTCTTCAAACGGCGCGAACCTTCGCTCCGTGCGATAGGCGTCATAGCCACCCGGATCCATCCACGTCACGACACGAGTGCCAGTGTGAATAAATTTTCCAGCAACAATGATTTCATCCCCTTTACGTTCGGAAATTGTGCCGGGCCGCGTGGCGCAGCCGGAAAAAAGAATCGCAGGCGTCACGGTCAACAAAATTAGAACGATTCGCGGAAAGGAATTCATCCCTCTTTTTGCCTGTGAAAAGCGCGGTCGGTCAAGAAACTCTTTGGAGCGCGGCTGTGTCGAAGACCAGCCGCAGCGTCTTCACAAAAACGAGACGCTCAAATCATTCCGATAATTCCTCGGTCAATTCAATGTGCTGCGGCTGGTCGAGGACGACACAACCGCGCTCCGTTAAAAACTCGCGCTGAACGCAACACCAACCGTCATCGGATCGCCGGGTTGGCGAATGAGCAGATCGGTTTGAAAAGCGTTTCGCAAATCGAGCGCGTTGTTGACGTAATGTTTGTCCAGTAGGTTCTTGCCGAAAACATAGATTTCAAAATGCTCGTGTTCGTAACCGACCCGCGCATTCAACAAACCATATGCGCTTTGTTCGGCGGTGTTTGCTTCGTCGAGAAAATAATTTCCGACGGCCTGATATTCCACGCGGGCGTAAATGTTCTTCGGAAAACGATATTGCACGGCGAGGCTTGCGGTAAATTCAGGGACGAAATTAACATCGTTGCCATCGAACTTTGTCCCGGTCTTGTCGGTGAAACGATCAAACTCCGTTTGTGTTACGCCAAAAGCTGCGCTCAAATCCAGGTTTTCGCACGGACGCGCCATCATATCTAATTCCGCTCCATAGCTGCTCACGCGGTCGGCATTGACCAGAAAAGCTTGTGACGGATCAGTGCTGTTCAACTGATAAACCTGATAGTTATGAGTATCCGTATAAAAAATCGCCGCGTTTACGAGAAACCGTTCCTCCAACCATTTTGTTTTTGCGCCGGCTTCGTAATGCCACGAATGCGACGGATTAAATTTCGCGCCAGCCTCGGTGTCATTGGAAACATTGAATCCGCCGCTTTGATAGCCGCGTGAAATGCTCGCGTAAGTTTCAAATTCAGGCGTGCAGTGGTAGCTGATTCCGATTTTGGGAGAAATAT
>JBDSLX010000085.1:0-5813 GCA_039916145.1 Verrucomicrobiota bacterium
GTCGGTGGCGAAACAACGACCAATCCAGAAAGAATATTAATTTCTATTTCGCTGATCGGAACGGTGGCCAAAGAAAAATGTCTTCTCCGCTCCGGCGCAAAATCGGGCGACGCAATTTTTGTTTCTGGCGAACTGGGCGGTTCTTTGTCCGGCAAACATTTGGATTTCGAGCCGCGTTTAAATGAAGCGCGCTGGCTTGCTAAAAACTTTTCTGCTCACTCAATGATTGATGTGAGTGATGGGCTGGCTGGTGATTTGCGCCATCTTCTTCACGCCGGTCAGGTTGGCGCGGAACTGCTTGCTTCCGCGATTCCCATCAGCCGCGCGGCGAAATTACAAGCGCGCGCTGAATCTTCTGCCAAACCGCCGCTGCTCGCCGCGCTCACGGACGGGGAAGATTTTGAATTGCTGTTTACGATTGCGAGTCGCGATGCGGTTCGACTGGTTGATGCGTGGAAAAAAGAGTTTCCAAAAGTGCGGCTGAGTTGCATTGGGAAAATTACCAAAAATCTCGGGCTGCAACTGCGCGACGAAAGGGGCGTCAGAACTTTAAGTGCTCATGGCTACGTTCATTTCGCATAGTCCCGCCGAAACCGAATCGCTTGGCGAAGAGTGGGGACGCGCTGCGGAAAGCGGCTGGGTTATCGGGCTGTCCGGTGATTTGGGCGCGGGTAAAACGCAATTGGTCAAAGGATTGGCGCGCGGATTGGGCGTGGTGGAGCGGATTCATTCACCGACGTTTGCATTGCTCAACGAATATTCTGGCGGTCGATTGCCTTTGTTTCATCTGGATCTTTATCGGTTGGAAAGTCGGGAGCAAATCATCGGGGCTGGATTGGAGGAATATTTTTATCAACCGCGCGGTGTCGCTGTCATTGAATGGATCGAGCGATTGGAAATAGTCGATGGCCAATCGACGATAGCCAATTCGAATTCCGATTCAGGTGCCAGTCCAAAGCCGTTGTTTCGTTCTGTAAAAATCGAAGTTCTAAATGAAAATGACCGGCGCATTTCTTATGAAGATTTTGGCCATTGAATTTTGTTCAGAAGAACGCAGCGTGGCGATTGTAGAAAGACTGTCTGGAGAACAATCTCAGTTGCGCGGTTCGGCTTTTGAAAAAGGAGGACGCAGTGCGCACGCATTCGCTTTGATTGAGCAGGCTTTGCAACAAGCTCAAATGGAGCGAGAAGAAATTGAGTGTGTTGCGGTGGGCCTTGGTCCGGGTTCCTACACCGGAATTCGCGCAGCGATTGCGTTCGCGCAAGGCTGGCAATTGGCGCGTGAAATCAAGCTTGTGGGAATCAGCAGCGTGGAATGTCTCGCGGCTCAGTCGTTCGCAAACGGAACTCGTGGACGTGCCAATTTTATCATCGATGCGCAGCGGAATGAGTTTTATTCGGCGGCTTATGAAATCAACGAAAGCGGCTTCAGCGCAATTGAGCCATTGCATCTCGCGACATTCGCCGAAGTGGAAAAGCGGGCCGTAGAAAATCAGTTTGTATTTGGGCCGGATGTAATGCGCCTGTTTCCCGGAGCGCAGGATTTATTTCCGAACGCAACCGCGCTCGGCCAGCTTGCGTGCAAAAAAACCGATTTTGTTTCCGGCGAAAAGATGGAGCCGATTTATTTGCGCGAAGTCAGCTTTGTGAAAGCGCCTCCGCCGCGTGTGATTTCATATTGATGCCCACTCGCCGGTTCGAGCAACAAAGGCACGTTGGAGTTCAAACTTTAGCTTGTGACTTTTAGAAATCTACTTCGGACAAGCTAAAGCTTGAACTCCAAAGTGGAGAATTAAGCCCGCTTGACCAAAATGGCTTTGTTCTTCTTGAGATATTCCTGCACGGTTCCGATTCCGCCGAGGCTGATGGGAACGCGCTTTTGATTTTGATAGAGGCGGTAGTGCGTTAGCGTTTTTCCGACTTCCATGATCTCAACATGGATGTCGTTCATTTTCCAGAGTTGGCCTTTGACCAGAGGCTCGATTCTGTTTTTAAGCTTGGGAGCGATTCTGGGTTTAACCTTCGCGGTGATTCTGCTTTTTACCTTCATAAAGTTCCTGTTGGCGGCAGAGCATACTCAGGGCAAAACGTTTTAGCAATTGAATTAGAGCGTGATTTGCAACGGATTGAGTCAGGTTGACGACTGATGAGAGAATCAGGTTTGTCAGACGTTCAATCTAACGGCAAATTGAATCAAATAAAGGATTTAAGGAGAAACACTTATGAAAAACAGAACTATTTGTATTTTGATAACAATCGGCATCATCGGGTCAACGGCCATATCGACATTTGCCGCGCGCGTCGCGTTTCGCGACCTTCCTGAGCCAGTAAAAAAAGCAGTGCAAAAGGATAGAGACGACATCAGAAAAGTAGAGGCGTTTACCCGCAATGGCCAAACGGTTTACGAAGTTCTGATCGATACAAAGGGGGCTGATAAATTTGTCTATATCGCTCCTGATGGAACTCGATTGAACGACACTGCGATTCGAAACGAGCGCCGGGCAAATCTTGGAACTTTGAAGCTCGTCGATTTGCCAAAACCGGTGCAGCAAACGTTCCGTCAGCAAGCGCCCTCTGGGAAAATCTCGAGCATCGACACCGATACCCTCAACGGGAGGACCGTTTACGAAATCGACTTTGCTCGTGCGGGACAATCGGAAAAATTACGGATCAATGAAGATGGTTCGCTTGCCAAAAAGTCTGAGGCCCGCCTTTCGGGATTAGACGCGCGGGACGACTCTAAAGAACGGTCTCAAGGCGCAACCGTCGCCAGCTTTGATCGACCATTGGCCGCCACACAAAAGGTCGATTTCAATAACGTTCCCGAAGCCGTGAAGCGAACGGCGCGCGCGGTTGCTGGTTCTAACCGAATCGAAGACACTGAGCGTGGCATGTTGGACGGCAAGGCTGTTTACGAAATTGCTTTTAAACAAGACGGGAAACACAACGAGCTTCGCGTTGCAGAAGACGGCTCAATCGTGCAAAGACTTTCCGCAGGAGAAATTCGCTATCCGGGCACTCTAAGCATTAACGAAGTTCCTGCTCCCGTTCGCCGCGCCATCCGTGAGCACGTTGGTTCTGGAGAAGTTAATGACATTGACAAAATAACCTTGGCAGGCAAAACGGCTTATGAAGTCGGCTTTAAAAAAGAAAGCGGCGGAGTTCAACATGAAATCCGAATTGCCGAAGACGGAACATTTCTGGGAGAACCGGCTGGCGCTCAGAAAAAATAACCCCGAAATAACTTAAAACCAAAGCCGCTGAAAATTTCAGCGGCTTTTTTTGTGAACAATTAGAAAAAAGTTGCCGCTAATTTTTCGACTGCTTACTCTCTTCAGACACTATGCCCGAACTCGCTGCCGATCCGCAGACCGCCGAAAAAGATTATTCCTGGGCGGAATATTTGGATTGCATGGAAGGCGGGTCCGATGTTCTGACGCTGCCGCAAGCCAAGCCCGCGCGACCTTCTACTTCGACGAAAAAAGATCATCCGGTTTTGGGCTTGTCTGTCGCGGTTGGCCTGACTGTCATCGCGGTTTTTCTGAGCGAGATACCGGTCTGGCCGTTTACTATGGCGGACAATCGTCATCCAGTCGAACCGGTGATGCTCGCCATCATTCTTGGAATGATTTTGAGCAACGTTTGGTCGCTGCCAAAAAACTTTGGCGCAGGAATAAAATATTCCGTCAAAAAATTATTGCCGCTCGGAATAATTTTTTTGGGTGCGCGCCTGAACTTCCTGGCCATTGTCAAAGTTGGATTTGCCGGAGTTTTGTTAAGCGTGATTGAAACGGTGGTGGCACTTTCCTTCTTACTCTTTCTCGCCAGGAAAATGAAACTCCCGCGCAAACTCGGCTTGCTGCTCGGCGTGGGAACCGCGATTTGTGGCGGAACAGCCATCGTCGCGACCGCTCCGGTCATTGAAGCCGAAGAAAAAGATGTCGTCTTCAGCGTCGCGACCGTGACGCTTTTGGGTTTGATCGCAATGTTCCTCCTGCCGGTGCTTGGAACCGTGATGCATCTGAGCGAAAAAGCTTTTGGCATCTGGGCTGGACTCTCGATCCATCAAACGCCGCAAGTCATCGCCGCTGGATTTGCTTACGGAAAGGACGCTGGCGAAACCGCCACCATCGTAAAGCTTGCCCGCGTTTGTCTGCTCGCCCCCGTCGTGTTTCTGATCGGAATAATTCATGCGCGTTCCGAAGCGAAAAATAACGGCGGGCTGGAAAAGAAAAACATCAACTACATCCATCTCTTTCCGATGTTCATTCTAGGTTTCCTGGGAATGGCGTTGCTGCGCACAATGGGATTTATTCCCGACGTCACCTTTCATCTTCCGAACGCGATGATCTTCGGCACGAGCGACCCGACATTGAATCTCGCCGGACTTTTCGAAAATATTTCCAAATACTGCATCATCATCAGCATGGCGGGCGTGGGATTGGAGACAAAATTTTCCGCCATGAAACAAACCGGGGCGAAACCATTTCTGGCAAGTCTGCTCGCCGCGTTACTGATCGGAGTATTGATTCTAGTACTGATTAAGGCGCTGGGAATTTGAAATGTGCTGTGGGCGTCTCGCCTATAGTCCGATCTGCCAGCGAGACGCTGGCAGCACATTTTTCACTTCTGCGCCAGAATCCATTCGGCCAGAACTTTAACCTCGCTGTCAGAAAGTTGTTTGAATGGCGGCATCGGAAACGGACCCCACAAACCGGAGCCGCCGCTTTGAATCTGGTGCGAAACTTTCGCCAGAGCTTCCGCATTGCCGCGATATTTTGCCGCGACATCTTTGTAAGCCGGCCCGATCAATTTTGTTTGCGTGGTGTGACAATTGAAGCAACCGCTTTTCATCATCAACTGTTTTGCGTCAAACTGTGCGTGTGCCTCATCCTTCGCAGTGACTGGCGCAGCGGCGTTCGTCGCTTCGGTCCCGTAATTTCTCGCGAGATAATCCACGAGCGCATCGACTTGGTTCGTCGGAATCGGCGCGCCATATTTGCCGATCATTTTGTCCACCGCGCCGCGCCAAAATTTCGCGGGCATCGGCGGCTGCATCGCGGTGTAATCGGCGGAATGACAAGTCAGACATTGCGCATTGGCGAGGTCAGCGCCGGGCGCGGGTTTGTAAACCGCGGTTTCAACCGGCAACTCGATTTTCACCGGCGCGGCCTGCGAGATAAATGTCGCGGCGCAAATCAAACCAAACGAAGCGATAATATTTTTCATGTTGGAAAATTAAACTGCCGTGACGCGAGTGGTTTCGACGACGTTGCGCATGTAACCTTGTGGATTCCAAAGCGCCTCGAGCGGTTGCGTTTCGCCGACGCGATTGACCGCGCGAACTTTCAATTCGTATTTGCCCGCTTTGACGTTGACCGGATTGGTCGTCCATTCGCGGAAAGAATATTTGCCCAAATCTTTTCCCAGATTGGCGGCGAGCCATGTTTTTCCGCTATCGACTGAAATCAAAACTTCCGTGATTCCATAACCGCCGTCGAACGCGATTCCTTTCAACGAACTTTGCTCGTTCGCTTTCACGGTCGCGCCGTCTTGAACATTGGTGATGAACGAACGCACGTTGTATTTTTTAATCGGAATCGTTTTTGTCGGCGTCGTGCCCGGTTCTACAAATCCACAATCGTTATCCGCAATTCTATACGCCGGGTTCATCCAGAAATTTCCTAACACTTCGTCGATGACCGTGATTTCGTGGACGTGCTTGACCCAATACGTTCCGAAATATCCGGGAACAATCACGCGCAATGGAAAACCGTTCAACATCGGGAGCGGTTCGCCGTTCATTTCGTAAG
>JBDSLX010000086.1:0-4349 GCA_039916145.1 Verrucomicrobiota bacterium
GAAAAACGGTGCAATGCGCCGAAGCGGATTTAAACATCCGAACTTTGCAGAGCATCGAGGCGGGTGAAATGAATCTGCTTGTTACCACTGCAATGAGACTCCAACGCGCGCTTCGGTGCGATTGGAAGAATTTGTTCAAGTCCTAACGAGGTGGCTTTTTCGTTGATCAGTTCCTTCCAATGATTGAACCGCGCCGAATAAGTTCCGCCCTCAAATCATCAGCGGAAGCGTGTTCAACTTCAATATCGCCGCCATCTTTACGGCTAAGTTCAATAGACTCGACTGGCTTCCCAAAAGCGTATGCGAAATAGAGCGGCAATTCTTCCTTGTACAGCCCTCCAATAGCCTCAAGTTTGTTGCGCTCGAAATGTTCGAGTACAGATTCACGAATTGCTTTTGTCTTTGGACGTCCGCCAGGATTACCGGATTGTCCCTTCTGAAATGGTTTGCCTACTGTTTTCATTGCTGTTCTGAGCGTGAAGCGATAGCCATCAATTCTTCGGTTGAAAGGATTCGGTCGCATTTTAATGGAGACGAGTCAGCCCCACTTATTTCGAGGGTAGAAGTAGATTTACCGAAGCCTCTGTCAGCAAGCCATTCGATTGCGGCCATGCGGTCTTTGTGCGATGGCGCGCGCTTTACGGAATGCTCACGCCCCTCTTTGTCGCGGTAGGTATCTTGGATGATCAGCTTGCCGTGAGCGATTTGTAGCATGATGACAACGAGTTCCCCGCCGTCTTTGGTTTTCTGTCGAACTAGGTTCGCGATTCCCTTCGGGCGACCGCCGGGATTGGCAGACTTTCCCTTTGGAAATTTACCCCCGTCAGTTTTAGATGGGTTTTCAGGCAATTGGTGTTTCATGTGTGTCAGTTTTTTCTGCCCATTCCGCAATGAACCTGAACATGTTTTCATGGGTTTTTCTTCGCGTTTTCAAAACGTGTGAAAGTTTTCAGGAATGTCAGGTTGACCGTTCCCGTTTCGCCATCGCGACACTTCTCAATGTTCAATTTGATCGGCTGCACCTTTGGCTGTTTTTCGCCGTCCATTTCCAGTTTCCAAATGCTGTCTGCGTCCTGCCCTATCGCTCTTGAATCTCTCAACTTCCCGTCGTCATTTAGTTGCGAAAGGGCGATCATTGGCACGTCCAACTCCATTGCGATTGCCTTGAGTCCGTTGCTGATCTTGCGCACTTCACCCTCCCGATTGTCGGCTTTGGCGGAAAGCAGTTGGATGTAATCGACAGCGATTAGCTGTACGTTGTGTTGTTGCTTCATGCGACGGGCCGCTGCCTGCAACTGACCAATGGTTGCGCCGCTGGCGTTTTCAATGTGGATTGGAGCTTTTGAAATCTTGCCGCTGACCACTGTCATTCTCTGAAAATCCATTGGTGTCACATGCCCGTCGCGAATATCAAACCGATTCACACGACTCTCTGAACAAATGGAGCGCGTCATAATTTGCACAGGCCGCATTTCGGCGGAGAACATGCCAACTGGTATTCCTGCAAGGGCGTTGTGGAGCAGAATGTTGACGGCTAAAGCGGTTTTCCCGGTCGAAGGAAAAGCAGCCAACACGATAAATTCACCGCTATGCAATCCGTCCGTTTTCCTGTCCAAATCAGTCAAGCCAGTGGATAAGCCGCTGATTGAACCTTGCTTTTGATAAAGCATTTCAAGGGTTCGGATACTCTCGTCCACTAGATTTTTTGCTGACTTCGATTCGTGGTTCCGGCTGTCGCGGATTCTTAAAATGTCGGTTTCAACTTCATCGAGCAGCAAATCGACTTCACCTTCGTGTTCGTAAACGCGTCCCAAAACGTCGGAGCAGGTGCGAATTATTTTCCTCAGCGTAAACTTTTCCAGCAAAATTTGCGCGTATGATCCCAGGTGTCCTGCCGTTCCCGCTTTATCAGGCAGCGATGCGAGATAAGCAAACCCGCCGATGGCTTCGAGTTGGTTGATGTCCTTGAGCCGTTGCTGAAGCGTGATGAGGTCAATCGGTTGCTTTCCGTCATACATTTCAATCAGGACTTCAAAAATCGCTTGATGCCGCAAATCGTAGAAAACATCCGCGCCACTTTTAAATTTCTCGATGCACTCGCCCATGTTGTCATTCGGGCAAAGCATAATTGCGCCAAGTGTTCCCTGCTCGGCTTCGATGGAATGCGGCGGTGATCGGTCGGCGCGCAACGGCTCGGCGGACAGCTTTTTCCGGCGTGTGTTTTTCAAGTCGGGATTCATTTAGAAATTTCCGTTGGTGCGGACTATCGGTTTACCAACTGCATTCGCAGTTTTCCAAGTTTCAGGATCGTCATTGTATCGCTCTTGGTTGAACCATGTTGACGGGTTTGGGCAGAACGCCGTGTCACCATTGCGAGCGGTCGCAAATTGTTTTGTGAGCGCCAGCAACTCATCGAAGGATTTTTTTTCCAGAGCGCGGCCAATTGCTTTGAGTCCATCGGGCTTCGATTTCTTCAATGGGTAGGCTTCCCAAATATCCTCAAGCTGTTTCTTCTTAAAACCACTCTTGGCAGTTGGCTTGTCCGGGACATGTCCGGGACTTGTCCGTGACTGCTCTGCTTCTTCTTCTGTACTCTTTCCTAAGGTTGGGGGTGTGGGGGAAGGATGTTTTGGCGCAAATCCCTTCCGGCGTCTCCATTCGGATTTCCGCTCTGCTTCGCTCATCCGAAGCATTTCCTTGGTCGCGCTCTGCCGGTATTTGTGGAAGTTCACTATCCGCCATCCCCAATCGCGATGAGCGTCCAGTCGAATGATTCGCCGTCCTTCGTTATCTGGCGTTCGGCTTGTCTTGTCTGGTCCTTCTAACTCGCTGATTCCACTCAAAACGATTTCCAATGGGACATTTGTGCGGCGTGAGATTGCGTCTGGGGTGATGTCAACAATCCCATCGGAATCGGAGAGCTTGAGAAAATCCTCAAACACCAAACGCACCAAATAATCAGTGGCAACCGAAGAATCGAGAATCTGCTGAAATACTTTTGCGAACATGTTCAGTCCTTTGTTTTGATTGTCGTTGGCTGTTTGAATGTCGCTTCAAGCTTCCTCAAAACTCGTCTTAGGGGGTGGCAGACGTGGAATGGACTGCTCTGCATCTCGATCAGTCCTTTCGCTTTCCGCTTGGAGCCGTTAAGTGGTGCCCTCATCTTTGCTTCAATCCTTTCTCGTTATCAGCGCGTTGACGTCAGACTCCAAAAATCCTGCCGCGCGAGTGCGACCCGGCAACTTCACCTTTTTCAGCGGGAGCTTGTCCACGGTGCGCAATGAACAGGAAAGGCGGCGGGCGACTTCGCCACGACGGAGCAAACGAGGACCGGGGTTGACGTAAGCGGGTGAAACTCTCGGCTCAACCTGTTCGCCGTTGTTTCGGATCATCGCCATGAGTTTGGCGCGGGTTGCGGGGGTGATGGACGGGTCTGATTTAAGTCCGGCCATACAGATTTCGAGTGTAGATTGAAGCGGCATATTACTTCGCCTCCTTTATCAGCCGAGTTACCTCAGAACCCGGATAACGTACGAGTCGCTTGTTGAAACGAATCCCCTTTATTTGTCCTTTGGACTCCATTCGCCTTACTGTTGCGGCACATACACCAATCTTGTTTCCAATTTCGCTTGCAGAAAACAATTTATTATCCACCGCACCGAAGTCTTGTTTCTCATCCAACTGTGTTGGCAATTTTTTCACGGAAGTTCCTTTCGAGTGTACGCAAATGCACACGGATTTATCTGGATGACGAATCCAGTTTGATCGTCGGGATTGAATCACGTGGAAAGGCTGAATGCCTGACCATCATGGAAAGGGGGCGAGTCTTACTTCTTCCGCTATTCCTGCTTCAAGTGTTTGGCTTGTCCTGAGAATTTTGGAACGCCTGCGAGTGTCGAGTTCGCTACCGCGACTTCTGCTGCCGGTGATGAATCGGGGGGGTGCCATCTCTTTGTTCAGGTGCGAATCTGAACCGTTTGCGCATCTACTGTATCTGTTTTATAACGAATCTCTAATTAGTCCAAACTTTTCTCAAAAAAGTTTCTAGGTGCGTATGATTGAGCTTTCCTTAAGTAGTTGGAGCAAATCTGCCTTTCGCTTCCGCCAGTTCGCGCCTGTGATGCTTTTAACAAGCCGCCGAGCTTCCGTCAGCGCGGCCTCTGCCCCATTGGACAAAGTTTTAATTTCCGGTTCGCCATTGCCCATGACCGATGGAAGCGCAGCCACGGCTATACCGGCAGCGATTTCGCCAACGTGGGTGTAATGACGAGTCATTGACGGGTTGCTGTGTCCAACGATTGATTCGACTACGGACAACGGCGCGTTGCTTTCACGGCAGAGCGAAACGA
>JBDSLX010000087.1:0-8684 GCA_039916145.1 Verrucomicrobiota bacterium
CTTTGTTGGCGAGTTCAGGATCATCGACGGGAAACGGCAGAACATCCGCGTTGTTCAGCACCGTCAATTCCTTGACGAGGACTTCGATCTGGCCGGTTGGAATTTTTGTGTTCTCTGTTCCGGCGGGACGAACGCGCACTTTTCCGCTGATGGAAATAACCGATTCGCTGTGAAGTTTTGAGGCGTGTTCAAAAAGTTCTTTGCTCAAATCGGATGGGTCGAGAACGGTTTGTGTGCGGCCTTCGCGGTCGCGCAAATCGATTAAGAGAACGCCGCCAAGATCGCGGCGCGAGTGAACCCAGCCAGCCAAAGTGACAGTTTGTCCGGCATGTTCCGAACGAAGTTCGTTGCAATGATGTGTGCGTTTCATTTTCTTCAAGGAGCCAGGAGTCAGAATTCAGGAGTCAGAATTCGGAATCCAGAGCGGCGGATGTTGCGGCAAACAGGGCTGGAATCAAAGTGAATTTTGCAATGAAGCGAAAGCTTGTCAGCCCCTGATATTCAAACTATACACGGGCAAGCTTCTTGGGCCGATTTAAGGATCAAACATGGATATTCGTTTTGCATTCGCAATGGGCAACGGTTCGTTGAACGACAGGAAAAAAGTTTTGTTCAGCTCGCAAACGCCCGCCCAGGCCAAGCTGCGAACGATTCACGCATAGTTTAAAGGCTTTTGATAAACTCGAATTCAATTGATCAAACTCATTCAATCTGCCCTGCGCCGTCTCGCCATCATAATCGTGGCGTGGACGAGGACAGTTCGTCAGCAGTCAAAAGAGAAATCTGCGGCAATTACACCGCCTCCAACTGTTTTGCCTGCGGCAGTCGAGAAAACACCGGTTACGTTGCCTGAAGCAACGCCGATCCGTCCGACCGAACAAGTTGGTGCGTTGCCGATTGTCCCGGAAGTTGCGAAACCGGAAGGAACGAGCCGCATTGCGCCTGAGCGTCGAGGCGGTGGGCAGATAGAAACAGAGGACGGCGCGCAACCTGGCGAGCAACGCACGCGCACGCGCTCCGGGCCTCAACTCCGCGTTATCTGCTTCAAGGGCAACGACCGAATGTGGCGGCTTGCGGTCGAGTTGCCCGAAGATTGTTCTGCGGTAGGCGACATTGAGATTCGTCAGGATGGTCAGCCTTTGGAGCGAGTTGGCTTCGATGATTACCGTTGGCCGTTACATCGGCTCAACGGAAATATCGAAGCAGCCTCCACGGGAAATGGAGGCCAACACTGGGAATTGCAAATTGGCGGTGACGAATGTCTGCTGTTCAAACTTTTGGAGGAAGGTGCGACGGAAGAAGGTCGCTTGGTCAGCGTATCGAGTCATGGACAGTATTTGGTTGTCTTGCCCGGAGATTGGCCTGTACCAGATTTTTCAGGCGTTCAGCTTTCTCGCGAACGCAATGTCGGCATTCTTGGATACGTCGCCTACCGCTTCAGGGTCGGTGATAGCGTTCATCCACGACTTGAATTCCAGAAACCCGGCGGTCAGCGAGCACCGATTCGGTTCCGCACACCGTGTTTCACGTTGGCGGGTGAACGTGCTGACGCCGTTTTCGGGGAGTATCAAGCATCTCTATTTTTGAAATCGCCGCCGCGCGTTTGCGCGCCGGACGCGGAATCTTGGTCCCACGTCGAAAAAATTGTTCTCGGTGTCGCAGGAAAAGGACGGAACCATTGGAAGAAGGCAATCAAACCAAATCCAACAAATACCGAAGTCCAGCTTTCGGAACATTTGAACGGGAGGAAAGGAGGATGGTATTTTTTGCGGTTCTACGACACAAACGAGATGTTGATAGAAAGTCATTACTTCGCGTTTGCGGCAAGCGTTCGCGGAATTAACGCCTTAGGTGCGTCGGCATTGCCGGGCGTCCATGGACACGCAGAAGCTCGTCTGGGATTTGAGCACGATACCGACGTGGCGGTCGAACTTCTCGGAGATCGGCGGCTGGATATACAAAACTGGCCGGGATGTACTGTTTTCACAGTCCCCGCCAGTGTTTCTTGGGAACGAATTGATTGCCAGATCTGCGCACCAGGGCAAACGCCTATTAAATGCACGACTTTGATTGAAAGGATTTGGTGGGCTTTGGGTAGCGAGGCAGCGCAGCCAACTGACAGCGAGTGGGCAGACAAACCGGTCACTGGCAAGAGGGAATATTTTCGCGCGGCGTCAGACAAAGTCCTTTTCGTACGTCTGCAATCCACACGCTTGGCAGATACCTTTTGGGTTGGATTCAATCGCGATGTTGCCCGGCCCTACTTTTCCAAAGCGGAGGAACGGAGTGTCCCCATCCGGTTAGGAGATTTTGTTGGCTCGGATCAAATTCAGAACACTGGTGTCTCGCCGTTTAGTATTTGGATATGGCAAAACGGACAGGAAATTTGCGCCGAAGTTCTGCGCCTCGAAATTGCTTTCGAGTGCTCCTTCTGTGCAAAACGATTTCGCGCCGATGCAGAAGCTCTTGCTCACGCAATCGAACACGAAAAGGAATTCATCCAAGAGTTGTCTTACGAAGATTTGCGTCGTCTCAATCCCGAGCTTCCGGCAGCAATTTATCAGTGTTTGTATCCTGATTGCGGTTTCTATGCGCGTGAGGATGACCCTTACGCCACGAGCGTAATTACCAGCCACATTCAGGCGAAACACGGCAGCCCATACTATCCTACGCCGATAAGCTTTCGCAGCGTCACTGACCTTGATGAGATTCGCCAAAAGGTGAAACAACATCTGCCTCAAATTTTCAAGTGCAACAAATGCGGTGAGAAATTTGAGAATGTTCGACCCGAAGATTTCGCTGAACACATCTTTCGTAAGCACCGGAGTCAACTTTTCAACTTGGTGTGAACGCTAACCTATGGACGCTTTATTTCTCTCCAAACAAGTTGAGCAACGTTACCGGCAGTATCTCCAAACGACGTTCTATTTTCGAGACCCGGAACTACGCGCCTCATTCCAAGCCACACTCGACGCAGGACATGTGAGAAAAGGGCCATACTTGGAAGCCACTCCCGTGTTTCGGCGCGCGGGAAATCCAAGAAGTCTCCTCACAAGTTTGTTGGGAAAAAATCTGGACGAGGGCTTTCTATCTGCGCTCAAGGCAGACCGCTCGCTTTATCTTCACCAGGAAGAATCCATCAAAAATGTTTTCGCTGATAGAAATGTCGTCGTGGCGCCGGCACTGGCAGCGGCAAGACGGAATCTTTTTTGTATCCGATTTTGTTCCACCTCTACCAGGAGTTTGCACGCGGCGAACTTGGGGCGGGAGTGAGAGCGCTGATTCTGTATCCGATGAACGCGCTGGCGAACGACCAGCGTGACAGGCTCGGCGAAATCTGCCGCGACTTGGAAAAGTTCGGAGCGAAATTCCAATTTACGTTTGGGCAGTACATCGGCGAGACACCCGAAAACGCGCGCGACAACCGGCGCAACGCAGGGGAAGCTTTGGCAAATCGTTTGCCCGGCGAGTTGGTTTTGCGCACGGAAATTCGCGCGAAGCCGCCGCACATTTTGCTAACCAACTATTCCATGCTGGAGTATCTCCTTTTGCGTCCCGATGACAGTCCTCTGTTCGACAACGGGAACGCCAAGTGGTGGACGTTCCTAGTCGTTGACGAAGCGCATCAATATCGTGGCTCGCAAGGCATCGAAATGGGAATGCTTCTTCGACGCCTCAAGCAGCGGGTTCGGGACGGTGGCCGCACAGAACCATTCCGTTGCATTGCAACCAGCGCAACGCTCGTGAGCGGTGAAGGCGGCAAACCTGGCGTTGCAAATTTTGCTTCGGGTTTGTTTGGTGAACCCTTCCACGAGCAGGCCATCATCTTCGGACAAACCGAGGACATTCCGGAATCTGGCTCGGCACGGTTAGACGCAAATGATTACTCACTGCTTGAAAGCGCGTTGGCGGGCGTCGCGAACAAAGCGAGTGATGCAATCCAAAAGGCCGCGAGCAAACTGAATATTCATCCACTCACAAACACGGATGTCGCGAAGTCCGTCGGGCATGTTCTGAAGCACGACAAGCGGGCGACTGCACTCCGACGGCTTGCATTGGGAGGCCCAAAGGAAGTCGAAGTAGTCGCCAGTGCAGTTTTTGAGGACGTGCCGTCAGAACAACAAGTCCCGGCGCTTTCCCGACTAATTGGTTTGCTGCTGCGCGCACAAGAACCGGCTTCCGGTGCGCCGTTGTTTTCCGCGCGGTTTCACCTGTTCCTGAAATCGCTTGAAGGTGCGTTCGTCTCCTACTTCCCGGAGAAACGAGTTTTTCTCGACCGGAAAACGCAAGCGGACGGCGGCGCGGCGTTCGAGGTTGCGCTGTGCCGAGAGTGCGGACAGCACTACCTCGTCGGGCGCGTGATGAACAATGGCAACCGACTTGTCGAAGCAATCCGCGACCCCGGCCATTCTGATTTTGGTGCGACGTTTTTTCGCCCGACGGAAACGAGCGGCTCTGGCGATGACGAAGGCAACGACGCTGGCGAGCTATTCTCGCTCTGTGTTCAGTGCGGCGAAATCAGACGACATGGAACACCGCTGACGTGCGGGCACGGCCAGAGCATTGTTGTGGAAATGCAGGAGGCGGCGCAGGAGCGTGAAGACCAAATTCCTAAGTGCTCCGCCTGCGGCTATCAAGCACCCGACCCGGTGCGTGAAGTGGTTCATGGCACAGACGGCCCTCATGCCGTCATCACTACCAACTTGTTTCAAGCCCTGCCACAAGACCGCCGAAAAATTCTAGCCTTCGCTGACGGGAGACAGGAAGCAGCTTTTTTCGCGTGGTATCTGGAGAAATCTTACCGCGACATTTTGAACAGGAATTTGTTGCTCCAAGCCGCGCGAAGTTTGAGCACGCACGCACCGGATGGAGTTTCGCTGGCGGAGATGGCAGTTGGTTTGCGCGACGCCTTCAGGCAACGCGGGGTTTTTCCAGCCACCACAGGCGAGCTTGAACTTCGGCGTCATGCTTGGCTTTGGCTCTATCGAGAATTTCTCACGGATGAGCCGCGAATTTCATTGGAGGGAGTCGGTCTAGTTCAGTGGCGAATCCAGTTCCCGCCGTGGTTCGTCGCTCCAAAATTTCTACACGCTGCGCCTTGGTTGCTGACTGAACACCAAGCGCAAGACTTAATCGCACTTTTGTTGAATTCACTCCGGGAAAACCGTGCGGTGGAGGTTAAAACTGAAAGCGGCATTTCAGTTCAATGGGAAGATTTGGAAATTCAAGCCACGCAACTCAAAGTCCGAATTGGAGCGCCACGAGGCGCACGAGATGTCCGGGCGTGGGATGGCAAGGACGGCAGGCGCACGCGACTCTTGGCCAAGATTCTCGAATCCAAAGGCGTCTCGGAAAACGAGTCCATCCAGCAAGCCATTGATGCGCTGCGGCTGATTTGGGATGCGTTCAGTGATTGCGATGACAACGCCAATTCGCCAGACGAAAAACTGCTCGTGACAGTCGGTGCCGCCCGCCGCATTAACCCGCTTTGGTGGCGGATTCGCGCTGTCACAGGCGAACCGGTTCTTCAGTGCGGCACTTGCGGGCGCATTCAGTCCGTTGTGGTTGGAGACCTCTGTTCGCGACATCGCTGCCCCGGCAAGGTCGTCGCCAAACCTGTCGCATCGCTTGACGCTAATCATTATCGAACCATCTACGGGACTGATCTGCCCGGTTCGCTTAGAGTCGAAGAACACACAGCCCAACTCGACAAAGACAAGGCCCATGAATTCCAGCGGGACTTCAAGGCAGGCAAAATTCACGTCTTGAGTTGTTCAACGACGTTTGAGCTTGGCGTTGACCTCGGCAATCTGGACACAGTTTTCCTGCGCAACGTCCCGCCGGAATCTTTCAACTACGCACAACGTGCCGGACGCACCGGACGGCGTAGCGGCTATCCCGGTTTCGTCATTACCTACTGCAAACGCGGGCCGCACGACCTCTACCACTTCGCCCAGCCAATGCGAATGTTGAGCGGACAGATTCGACCACCGGTGCTGAATTTGCGAAATGCCAAGATCATCGCTCGCCATGTCGCCGCCGTTGCGTTTTCAACTTTCTTTCGAGCTTTCCCTGAAAGATTCAAGAACGTGCAAAAGCTATTCAAAGACCTCGCCAATCCGAGTGCTGTGGAAGACTTAAAAACATTTCTGAACGAGCGGCGGGTGCAGCTTGAACAAATTCTGCTGGCCATCGTGCCCTCGGAGATGTGGGAAAAGGTCGGCTTGGAAGGCGGCGAGTGGATTGAGCGGGTTACAGGAATCATTTCGCTGAACTTTGAGAACGCGACCCACACGGAAGAGAGCCGCTTTGTTTTGGCGGAGCAGGAAATATCTAGTGATTATAGAAATGTTGTGAACCTTGAACAAGCGGCTGCGGCTCGACAGGACTACAGAGCGGCCGAGTGGGCAAGGCGGCGATCAAGAACCATCGCTGAAGAACCCGGAATCTCTTTCCTTTCCCGCAAAGCAGTCATCCCGAAATACGGATTCCCGGTAGATGTCGTAGAACTTGATACACAAATCAGTCAGCAGAGTGCCGAAGCAACAGAAGTCCACTTTCAGCGCGACCTTAGCATCGCCATTTCCGAGTTCGCTCCGACGAGCAAGTTAATCGCGAACAAGCGTGAATGGACGTCGTCGGGCTTGAAGAAAGTCGCGGAAAAAGAGTGGCCTCGCAAGTTTTACAAGCGATGCGTTCAAGACAACCTGTTCCTGCATTGGGAAGAAGGGAAACCAGAACCAGAAACGCCATGTAGCCATACGCTCGCCGTCGGTTCGTATCTCATCCCTCAATTCGGATTTGTTGCTGACCGCGTAAAGCCGAAACCGCCCAAGGCGCGATCCGCCAAAGTGTTCACGACGCGACCATATTTCGCCGGCTCGCTTGGTAGCGAACGCGGCGAAATCACGTTGCCAGCGTCCAGCTCAATCATCCGCCTCAAGAAAGCCTCGCCCGGCCTCATGGTCGTGTTATGCGAAGGCAAGCGCGGACGAGGATTCTACATTTGTCGGGAATGTGGCGCTGGATTCCAGAAAAACCCACCACATCACTCAACACCTTTCGGCAGGCCATGTCAGGGACAAGTGGAGGGCGATATTTCGCTCGGCCACGAATTCGTCACCGATGTTCTCCAAGTTCAGTTCTTGCCTTCCGTTGATCCGGGTGTGGACAAAATGTGGCTCGCCTTTTCGTTGGCGTATGCGCTCGTCGAAGGCGCTGCCGAAGTGCTCGACGTTCCGTCGAATGATTTGAACACGACCGTTTCCCATGCTGTCGGAGTGGCGCTTCCACCGCTCATTCTTTATGACAGTGTTGCAGGCGGCGCGGGCTTGGTGGCCCAACTCGAAAACGAAAGCCTTCTCAAGCGCAGCTTGGAAGCTGCTCTCAACCGAGTGCGTGGCGCTTGCGGATGCGACGAGGAAACGAGTTGCTACGGCTGCTTGCGAGGTTATCGCAATCAATTCGCGCATCAGAATCTTCGCCGAGGCCAAGCGAAGAAATACCTTGAAGTGCTGTTTGCGAATTGGACGTGAACCCGTTTGCAGTGACTGTAATTTTTTGGCGGTTTAACCAGAATTACGTTCCATTTTACGTCTTTGAAGACTCATTTGCGGCGTTCAACTTGGCAAAACAAGCCGCAGTAGCTGCTGGCTTAGAATATGGTTGGATGCCATTGGAATCAAAAGAATCACCGATAAGTTTCGGCGTTTTCGGCACTCGGCCCAAGGCGCAGTGAGGTAAAGACGGGCTCGTTTTGTTTTTGCAGGAATCGGGAGGCGCAATTCGGAAGTCAGAATTCCGAGCGGCGGATGTTGAACCGGTTCGGAAATAAAGGGATTTTTGCGGATTTATAGGAGCGCGGACAGCCTTGTCCGCGAAAATTTGTATCGGCGCTGTCTTGTCAAAATATTGTATCGCTGATTTTATCTTCGCGCGGACATGGCTGTCCGCGCTCCTATGAAACGCAGTGTTTACGAAACAATTCGAGAAAAACGCCAGTGGCATTCTCCAAACGATGCCAACGCCGCCAAACTTGGTTTTCGCGGCTGGCACTCGCGTGGCTATCTTCCCCACTTTGATGCGCCGGGTGTACGGCAAATGCTCAATTACCGTCTTGAAGATGCCATGCCTGCCAGTCTCCGACATGAATGGGCCGCGTTGCTTGAACTCAAGGATGATTTGAAACGTCGTGCGAAGATCGAGGATTATCTCGACAACGGTTTTGGTAATTGTGAACTGCGCGATTCGCGCGCCGCCGCTGTCGTGGAAGAAAACTGGCTCCACTTCGATGGTCAAAAATATCGTCTGCTTGCGTGGGTCGTGATGCCCAACCATGTTCATCTGCTGGTTGAAATCTGGCAGACGCCGCAAAGTGAATTGCTCAAGGATTGGAAAGGTTACACTGCCCGCCGCATCAATCGCATCCAAGGTCGCCAAGGTAAATTGTGGCAGGATGATTATTGGGATCGCTACGTCCGCGACGAGGAACATTACGGAAAAGTAATTCACTACATTGAATGGAATCCGGTGAAAGCTGGTTTGGTGAAATCGCCGGAGCAGTGGCCATTTAGCAGCGCGCGTTTTCGCGACGAATATAATCAACTGAAACCGTCGCCATGATAGGAGCGCGGACAGCCTTGTCCGCGAGAATTTTTTTACGCAAAGGAACAACTCGCGGACAA